>NZ_JBCODG010000078.1:0-21164 GCF_040928965.1 Bacteroides sp. 2201st1_D9_2201SCRN_220225
TAATAATAATGATAGATGTAAAAAATGCATCTAACAACGGGATGAACTGCCTAAACGGCAGCTATCCCTTAACATTAGCAATAAATCAATAATAAAATGGAAGATATAAACATAAAAGATTTAGAGGTGCGAAAAGAGATCGCATGCGGAGATATTATCATCAAGCTATACACGCCACCTGTTAAACAAAGGTACAACAGGAACATCACAGGCGAAAATATTGATGGAGAGATTCTTTGGCAGATAGAAGATGTGAGACCAAACGTCGACTCCCCCTTTATGAACATAATACTTTATGATGAGAAAAAGATAGAGGCATATAACTGGGAGGGCGTCTTCTACTATGTCCATATATATACTGGTGAAGTGGAGTCTATTCCAAATCAAAGACCGTGGTGAAACAAAAAACATTGCTAACAAGCACCTGTTCCGCCTAACGGCGGCAAGCTGCAAGCCATTATCAGTAAAAAGAATATGAAACATTTGAAGAAGAATTGCATCTATTTTATTGTGATTTTTACTATCGCTGTGGCGTGTGGCTTTGCGGGACTTGTAATCAAGGAAGTGAACAAAGGTACATTTTATGATCTGCCTACAGAAGAAGCTCTTAGCTTTTGTGTGCAGCTAGGACTGACAGCATTTACATCTCTGATTCCATACAGTTTGAGCGTTGCAACCTTCCTGGTCTTTTGGGCTATGGATAGAGAAAAGTGGACCGGTTTTTTCCGGACATTGGCAATCGGTCTGATTCTTGTCCTTCCTTTGTCGGCAATGACTTATTATTATGACTGGTTTGTGCGTCCACAGATGATGGTCATATCCGTCGGAAAAATAGTTGATATGAACCACAGCTATCCCCGGTCACTGGCGGACAAGTACGGTATAAGCATAGAACAGATATTGAACAAAAAGCCGATGTCTATGTCTAAAACAAAGCTGATAGCCCAGATTGATTCTCTTGAAACATCTTTTCAGGCTGATATTGACACATGCGGTCTGCTGCTCTCAATACTTCCGGATACCTTAGCATCAAAAGCCTATGACAGCTACCGATTGAGAGAAATCGGAGTTGTGTATCAAGATGCCGTTCATCCTGTTGCCAACGAAGACAGTCTGAGGTTGGTAGCACATACAGAATTGTACCAGCACGCAATCGGTGCATGGGAAACTTCAAACGAACTGCGACGTCATAGACTGGAATATTTTGGCAGGACTCTCAATACCGGGTATATATACATCGCTTATATCTTGTTTGCCTTCTTAGGTTATCTGCTCCGCTTCAAACCGATAAAGAAAATATTGGCTGTCTTTGCAATACTGATTGTAGCCGCCTGGATTTATCATGAAATAAATTCTATTGTTCAGGAATATGCAAAGAAACTAAATACGGAATCCCATCAAATTGTGGACGACACCTATAAAGAGATAGATGCGATAAGGGAAAGCAAACAGAGAGAAATGAAGACAGACACACAATTAGAATAATTGTTTTAACTACAATAAACTAAGAACCATTAGATTAAATAATGAAAAAGATATAATACTGATAACAACGCAGGATAACGGTAAGCCATTCCCTGCTGAACATTCAAAGCTTGAAGGAAAAGATTGAACAAAAAAAATAATGCCATGAAAAAAATCAATATTGGAGATTGGGTTACACAATATAGAACGGGTTATTGGAAAGTGAAAGAGTTGCATCCGAAGTACTCACCATTCGATTGTGACAGGTTGCACAAAGGCGAACCAATTGGTGTTGAAGCTGTGCTACAGAAAGCTTTCAACAATACATTCAAATTTAACATGGAAATGTCCACATGTGATTTGTCGCTGTGCCAACATGTAACCAAAGCTGTTATGAGAAAGATTGAAAAGTATTTCAAGGAACATCCTGATGATGAAATAAAATTTGAGACATCACAACTCCCTGTCCCGCCAAACGTTACTGCCATCCACTTGAATATAGATGATGCCCAACGCGATCACATTTCATCGCTATTAAACATTGAGTTACCTAATCTAACATATCCAAAGGTAAAAGAAATCTTGTCCGATAACGGTTTGACAGAGGTTTTGTGCGGAGCAGAAAACACGTTGCTCTTTCTCTACGGATATTCATGGGAACAGAATGAAAATTTTGACATGATTTATTCCAAATACGATTTTAAGAGAAAGTAAAACTCAATGGCAAAATAGCGAAAGCAATTTCTTAATTTACTTATTAAAGTAGTTATAAGACTGGAAGAACATGAGAATGTATTACGTAATCGGGGTTCTTATTACACTATTTCTTGCAAGCTGCGGAGAACCGCCTATGCCGCCAAGCGATGAGGAAATGATACGCCACTTTGCCACGCACGAGGCGGCGTTCCGTAAGGTGTACGAAATCATGTCAGAGAGTTCAGAAGGTAGTTTTCACTACCCGCCACTTTCTCCTGACGGGATCATTATACTTGATTCAATAGAGCAAAGTGATACATCCTATGAATCAAATGACGAACAAGACATCCCGGTATATGGGCTGTTAAAGCCAGACCGAATCCTACTCGACTCCCTGTTATCAGAGATTGGATGCGGTTTTATCCTTGTTGATCGCAGGGAATGGGAAACGGCAGATTCGGTATATGTGAGCCTTTTTATGCCGTACTACTCCCACAGTATCGTAGATGCAGGAACGTCCAAGAGTTTCGTTTACGATCCCGGATTGAGAAGCCGTCGGAATATCCGTATCACCGAACATGGCGACCTAAACGAGATCTACCGCAGGACGTACAACGACACCACGCTTTACAAGCCCATCAAGGAAGGTTGGTACATCGAGTTAGACCATTTACGATAACCTGAAATGATGAACAAAACAATATGAAATCAAGATTGGTATTAAGGATATTGTGGGGACTATGCTGTCTGCTATTGCTGTGGATGGTTGTCAGTGATTCTATACAATTCTCAAAGCATCCGGAACTTTACCCGATAGGTTGTGAAGGATTAGGTTGGAGCTATGAATCTTCCGAAAACTATATCTTTACAAGCCGGGTGGCGATTGGTTGGAGTGCCATCGGCTTTGTCGCATCTGCCTGCTATCGTTTCAAGTATAGCGGAAAAATACTGTTGGTACATTTTGTACTGACACTACTTCGATGTTGTTGGAATTGTATAGTCATTTATGGATAGGGGTTTGCTTTATTGTCCCTAACTAACGATTAAACGCCGGGAAACTTTCGGGCGAGACAGCTCCACCGACCTTAGGGAGAACGTCCAAACAAGCATCCCCAAAAAATGCTTTTGAGCATACCATAGAAAAAAGGAAGACCGAATGTTCTGAAGTTTCTTCCTTATGATATATATTTGTAATTGAGCGAAATGAAAAGATTGCCATAAACAGCGATTGGCTGCCGAACATTATGTTTAGAATGAAGAAACAGGAATATAAAGAGCAAGAACGACATTATTATTTCTTCGACTATCTGTTTTGGTTGGGAGAAATAACATGGGAGCATTATCACAAGGTCAGTTTCAAACAACCCCGTGGGAGTGATATGCTGTGGGCCTGTATCACGTTTTTTATATTCATGCCGGTTCTGACCATAGGCGGTCATTTTCTGGATGACTTGGCATTCGAGGTGTTTGGAGCCGTTCTTCTAATCGTGTTCTCCGTTTCTGTCTTCATGACAGACCGTCTGTTCGGCAAAATATACCCGCCTTCCCGGCGGAAAGCGGTCATGCAGCATTATGCGGGACGCAAGTTCAGTCCCTTCCGGCGCAACCTGTTCTTTTTCCCTCTCTATTTGCTTCTTATTCCCGCAATGGTTTTATTAGGAACTGCTCTGAAATGGATAACTGAAATACTCAAATGACAAATAGAAGAAACATATTCAGCCGTTTTTTCCGCCTGTTGGTGATGCTGCATAAAATTTCCTACGCGCATTTCACGGAATGGAACAATAAAAGGAAGCGAAAGGCATTTGCTGCCGGAATATACTTCCTGAGCATCCTCCCGGAATTCGTCCTGTTGGCCGGCACATTTCTGGCGGCAAGGGGACAAGACGGGTATGTACATCTGGTAAACGTGCCACAAAAGGTTGTTTTCTACGGTCTGGCGAGTCTGGCGGTGCTGCTGTCAGCCATCCCTCTGGGATTTTTTGACGACAAGAAGATATGCAAGGAAGTCCGGCAGGAACTCCGTGAACGTCCCCGTTACTGGAAACGAGCAATAGCAGTCTATTGGGCAGTTATCGTGGCTATGGTGGTGGCGGCGAATATTGTGTTTCCCACTTTTTCGGACAAGACAATGCCGCCGGAGAATGAGCGGACTGAAGTACCGCAAAGGTGGAGGGATTACCTTTCACTACGTTTTGCCATAGTAGCCCGTCAGGAAACGCCCAATGAAGTCTTGCAGCGTCTGATCGACCAAGACGGGCGCACGACACGCTACGGGAAACCAGTCTATGCCATGCAAGTAAGAAAGGAGGACATGGCTGGAGAGTTCCGTGTAGGGTTGCTGAGCCATGCCACATTCGAGGAAATCAGAGACGGCAGACGAAAATTTGTAGAATGTACATGGGTTAAGGGATATACGCCTGACAGCATTAGGATATTGCTGACCGTTTGGTACGAAATGAAGAAAGTAGAGCTTTGTCCGGTGGACTCTTTGGAATGGACGGAGGATATGGAGTTTTAAGATTTACAGAAACATGAAAAAAGTAATAACGGCCTCCGGCAAATGCTATGGGTATAACGTTCAAGATAAATGTGCAATTTATTTTGAATGAGTATGATGAAAAGTAGAATTTTAAGCAGAAAAAAAATAAAGACTATGAACGATGAAATGTTTCAGAGAATACTTGATGAAATAAAAAGTTCGTCAAAAACGATAAATGTGCTGCCTCTGGATGAAGCAGCAAGGCAGGCAATGAAAGAGAAGTACCGGATCAAGAGCGGTAGCCTGATGGCTGCAATCCTTGAAAACACAGGTGGTATAGTCATTGACAACTGGATAAGGCTGTACGGTTCGGGAGAACTAAACTTTGTCACTAGAAACAGTCTGTTCCCGTTCAACGAGATAGTGATCGGCGAAGACATACTGGGAGGATTGTTCATCTGTCTTGACGACGGCAATATCGGCTATTTTGCCCCCGACTGTCTGGAGATGGAAGATATGGAGATAAAATTTGGACAATTCGTCTATTGGTGTCTGCATGGCGATACGGATAAGTTCTATACCGATTACAGATGGGACGGCTGGCAGAACGATGCTTCGAAACTGAAGAGCAGTGAGGGCGTAGCTTTTTATCCTTTCCTTTGGGCTGAGGCGGAAAGTCTGGAGAGCAGAGTCCGAAAAGTCGTTCCGATGGATGAAATCCTGAGACTTCAGTTTGCCTTTCTGGGCCAGAATGACAAGAATGAGTGAATTCATTGCTATCCTCTGACACAAAGCTGCAAATGCGCTTAAATTCCTCATGATTTTCATGGGAGGGGGATTTTTTGTGTTACGGAAGAACTTGTACCCCAATGTAGTGAACTGACAAAATGTTGCTAAACTATGATTAAAAGCATGGATTTCCATGTGGAAGGCGTATTGTATTACAATAGTGCCAAATTTCTGTTATTATTAACAAATTAAATGTGACCAGTTGGAATAAAATCGGTATCTTGCATTTATAAACAAAATAATGAAATTATGGGACTTGGATTCACCATTCACACTAAAATCAAGGATATTGAAAAGTTTCAACAGACTGTAGAAAGTCAGGCTGTTGAGTCCGGTTATAATGCAGAGCACGATGAATCATCTTCGACGGTAAGTTTTTGCAGGCTGGGCGACTTGTTCCTAAATTATCAACATGAGGGAGAAGGAAATACAGACAACGTCATTTCCGTAAACGGAGACTGCCAGACCAACATGCTTGGTCCCGGCTTCCACAAGGCAGCAATAGAGTTCATCGACAGACTTCAACAGGCGACCCGTACCCGGTTTGAGGTTGAAGACGAGACGGACTATTACACGGAAAGGGACTTTGAGGCCATGAAGAAGAAACATTTTCACAAGTGGCTGGCCAAACTGTTTGAAATCATCCAGGAGCAGAAGGACAAAGGCAGCACGTCTTTGTTATTCTGTTGGGATATCAATAAATATTACCCTCAATCAGACAACGGCATTGTCATTTCACCTTTGGGTTCTTTCTGTCTTTCAGAGGTCGTTAGGCGTATCCGGGAAGAAGGAATCGAATCTTTTGCCGATGATTTCTTCATCTGGAACAATTCGGAACGTGATGCACGTTTTCATAGAGGCATGGCCCTGAATGCCATGTGGGAGGACTGCTATTTCATGCCGTCAGAAAGAAGTGAAGAAGATGCCCGTATCAACGGGTACATCATAAGCGAGCTGGAAACGACAGCATCACTTGACCCGTCTCTTCCTTTCCCCAAAAAGGAATACGAGGAACTTTGCAGACTCCATGGTTGTGTTCCTGTCCCGACTGACGGGATACCGCCCTACGAAACGGAATTTGCCATCGGCTACCGGCGCGGAATTGTCAACCATAAGGTCGGGAAGATCAGGTTCAGCCTACCGGGCAGCTATCTCGAAGATACGGATGAAGGCACCCTCGTCTATTATGATGCGGCTGCAGACAACTGGCACACGGTTAGATGCACCGGATACTCTACCGATGGTGAGCCGGATTTCCTTGATGTGGAAGAGGAAATGATTGAAGAAAGGGAATTTGACGGCGGAAAATACCGCCTCTATGACATGGGTATCGACCAAGATTCAGAGGATGAAGAACCTTATCCCGTTTACAGCTGTCATGCACTGTGTCCCAACCAGTACACCCTCTTCACGTTGTGTGCCTCCCGGTTAGAGGACCTGAAAAAACTTTCAAGTGAATTCCTCCCGACTTTGGTTGCAGACCAGCCTATAGAACCGGAAAAAAAGCAAATCATATATACCGGAGAGAACATGAATGACGAATTGATGGAGCAGATAGACGAATGGCACAAGGCCGAAAAGCATCAGGAAATCATCGATGCACTGGAACAGATTCCGGAAGCCGAACGGGATTTTGAAACGACCGGCTTTCTTGCAAGGGCGTACAACAATATTGAGGAATATGCCAAAGCCGCGGAACTGCTCGAATCCGTCAGGGAGGAAGGCGCTGAAGATGAACGGTGGAATTTCAGAATGGGATATGCCCAGTATTTTCTGAACAATTATCGGGAGGCCCTGGATTATTTCAGCAAGGCAAGGGAACTTAATCCGGAAGATGAATACACCCTGAGTATCATCCGTCAGTGCAATATGCACTTGCCGTTAACCAGACGAGTGAAAGAATTCTGGAACTGGTTTGTAGAAAACGAAGAAAAGCTGTCTGGCATGATGAATCCGAAATCCATGGAGGAAGCTGATGCCTTCATGGAGTTTATCAGTAAAGGAACCAATCTGATATCGGAAGACATGCACTTCAATATCGGAGGTGACCATGAGTTCACGTTCTCGGTCGAAGGATGGCCGGATCTCTTCATCATCTATCCTTACATCATATCCTGTATGCCGGAGTGTCTGAAAGGCAAATGGAAGTTCTTCCCCTTCAACCCGGGCAAGGTCGGGTCTTTCGCATACCGTGTACACGATACCGATGTCGATATGGGCAAGATCATGGTAAAAGCATCCTATGACGAAAAAAGAGAAAACTTCAACATCAGGTATTACGACAAAAATCTTTGTGCCTTACCGGAAGAAAATAGTGACGGAAACTTTCATGTCATTTTGGAACTTGTACTGGGAGAAGGTGTCTCATTCAAATATGTCAATGGTATAGAAAGAGCGTCAGGCATTGAGGAAGACATGATTGCCTTGTCCGGGTTGAGACAGCACATAGAGGAAACCGTGAAATCCCACGGCCATGAATTCTTCGAGAATCCGAAGGACGTTTATACGGGATATCAACTGACCCCGAAGGAAAGTGATGAACTGCGCTTCGATGTGATAGTAGGATCTACCTGTCTGAGCTCCATCGTAGCTGACTATTATCATGGTTCAACCGAGATATTTGACCATGCCAACGGTTTCGGTGCACAAGCTCTTTACATAGTCTTCCAGAATGGTGCTGGCGAAGATAATATATTGAACTTCCGTCATGATCTTGAAGACAGGATAACAGAAGAGATTCTTGAACCGGGCAATCTCGGTGTGATAACAGGGGGTGCAACCGGAACGGAATACAGCTATATCGACCTGTTTGTCTATAACCAGCAAGTATTTATCTCAACTTTGCTTCCTTTGCTTGATGAGTATCCTGAGTATTCTTTCTACCTTTCCGAATTCTGTAGGCAGGGTCAGTTATGTAGACTTTCAGACAGCGAACCATGGAAAGGAGAAAGTCCTGATGGCATTTCGTACAGTCCGGGAGATGATACATTCTTCAGTCAGATAGAAGAGTGGAATGAGAAGGACGAATACACGAAGTCTATCAGGGCTTTGGAGGCAATACCTGAAGAGCAACAAGACTACAGGATAAAAATGTTGCTTGTAAGTGCATATGAGAATTATGCCATTATCGGTGACAATGATGAAGGAACAGAACGCTGGAAAGGAGACAGAGTTCTACTAAAGGCAATAAGACTTATGGAGACCGTGCGTGACGAAGGTGAGAAAAATGCGAACTGGAACATGCGTATGGCATACGCATACCAATATCTTATGAGACAAGAAGAAAAAGCGATAGAATATGCCAAACGCTGGGCGGAACTTGATCCGGAGGACAGCAGTGCCAAGGAAGTCATCGAAGAGTGTATGGAGGAGATTTCGAAGCGGGAGAACAGTTCAAACGTGAAGGAATCCGATACAGTGGAGCCATGCGCCACAAGCAACACGCATATTGAAACAAGAGAGACTGAAAATATCGAACTAAGGGATAAGAATATGGACAACAGACAGAAAGAAGCAGCTCTGGCTGCAATGATAGCCTGGCTCTCGCACTCGCAGGAGTTGGGACATAAGCCAGCGGAGATCGAGTGTACGGGAACATTCGTACTGCACGATATGACCTACTACATTTTCAAATACAAGGATACCAAGGACAGTGAATGGCTGCTGGGCGTGAATGGTGGATACGAAGGAGACAGCTTGTCAGACTGCGGCCATACCTTCAGTGAGATGGAACCCTATGACGAAAAGACGGCTGTCAAGGATGCTACGGCCCTTGTCGAGATGGTGCGTTCCTACTGGATGGAACAGGCAAAGCAGGCCGAGGAACGTGAGAAAAAGGCCGGCACATTCGTGGGATTCGCCTTGCTCTCCGACAACAGCTGGGACAAGGAAAAATACATCAGAGATCTGAAAGAACAGTGGGACATCACCGCTGAAGAGAAATCTGACGAGGAACGGAACCCCGAGTCACTGGTCTTCGACGTGGGTGACATGATGGCGGCGGTAAGCCTGATGCCTGCCCCCGTACCTAATGGCGAAGCCGAAGAATGCGCGAAGAACAATTACATGTGGTCGGAGGCCGAAAAAACAGCCAAAGAGCATAAGGCTCACATCATGGTTGCCGTTATCGGCAAAGAGGAGTCCCTGATCGAAAGAGGTAAACTGTACGTGAAGCTGTTGTCTGTCTGCTGCCACCAGAAGAATATAACCGGTATCTATACCAGCGGTGTCGTTTTCCAGCCCCGTTTCTATGAAGGCTTTTCCGGAATGATGAAGGAGGATTCGCTGCCTATATACAACTGGATATGGTTCGGGCTTTACCGTACCGAAAAGGGAATCAGCGGCTACACCTATGGAATGGAGTGTTTCGGCAAGGACGAAATGGAGGTCCTTGACGTGGATGCCGACCCGTCAAAGGTGAGAGACTTCCTGGCCAGCATGGCAGGATATGTTCTGGAATACGATGCAGTTCTCAACGACGGAGAAACCATAGGCTTCTCTGCTGTCGATAAACATAGGATAACACGTGGACAGGGTGTTGCCCTTCCGGACAAAGTGACTCTGAAAATCTCATACGGCAGCGAAGACGATGCCGATGGCGGTCCCGATTTCCCGGATGACACGGATGAAGTGATGGACGATGCGGAAGGCCATCTGGAGAAGTTCAAAGAGAAGGATCTGCCGTTAGATACAATTACGGCCTACAATCATCTGGCAATATATCTACGCTGGTGCATGGTAAATGACCTTATGAGGGATGATTTTCTTGAACAGTTCGGAGACCTTGTGTCCCGGATCAAAAGCGGCTCGGCCGATGATGACCTGAGGGTGTTCATAAAGGACAACCTGAACGGGCAGCTTACAAGATTCCTGTTCAATAAACAGGGCCGTGCATTTGCCGACTACTATTATGGCAGTTACTATGGCGCCAACGAAACTCCATTTTATCCCGGAGACATTGACAACCACGCCCTGGATTATTTCGGTCCGGAAAGGTATCATTCCGATGAGTTCAAAGAGGAAGCATACCTGTTTGTCCCGTATGACGAGGATTATTACCAGGCAATGTCACAACGCATAGACAGACGCTTCGCCAACTGGCAGGGGCTGCATATAGACAAAGATACCGTTGAGCCAGACGAACTGGCCCGTGCCTTCATGGATTATCTTGATTGTGAATGCACCTATTTCCCATCCATGAGTGACGATGACCCTATCATGTCAGCCTATACCTATGCCCAACGGCTCGGCGTGCGGGAAGGCTTCATCCCCGTTCTGGTCAATGTCGATGAAGGTTTGTGGGAAAACATAATCGGGAACTCGGATCCTGACAGCGAAAGCTCGGATGATTACACATTCAACCGGGAAAAAGTCAATGAATTCCGCAGAAGGCTGCTTGAGGCTCCTGTCATGGACGGGAAATCCATCCTTGACAAGCTGACCGGGCAGGACAACGATGATATTGATGAAGAGCCTGAAGGCGGATTCGACAACAACCGTTATTCGAGCTACTGGAATACCGATACGAACATGACGCATCCGCTGATCCTTGCCCGTATTCCGGTCACGGAGCCGTGGAAAATATTCGCGTACCTGCCATTCGGCAACTGGAACGACTGTCCTGCAAACCCCGAACTGATGGCCATCTCAAAGTATTGGTACGAGGAATACGGT
Organism: Bacteroides sp. 2201st1_D9_2201SCRN_220225; assembly: GCF_040928965.1. NCBI lineage: Bacteria > Pseudomonadati > Bacteroidota > Bacteroidia > Bacteroidales > Bacteroidaceae > Bacteroides > Bacteroides sp. 2201st1_D9_2201SCRN_220225. Next base: position 11,105 of record NZ_JBCODG010000078.1, read on the forward strand.
GCTGTTCCGGGAACCTTTACCAGCGACCAGCTGGAGTATGAACTTCCAGCTCCCGTTCCGGAAGACAGAGCAATGGAAGCCGCAATACAGCAATATGCTTTCTGTCCGGATATGGACCAGAGCTGTGACGGCATAGGCAGTCTTGCCGACACGTTGCGTCAATCCAGAATATGGTATTTCTGGTGGGATTAACCGATTCTTTCACATTCAAAAGCATTTCAATATGAATCAAGTATTTCAACAAGACCTAAATACAAAGGAACTGCAGCCCGGAGGACCTTTACTTATAAACCTTCTGTTCAAGGAACCGGTTGAATTGCCGGATACGCAGAGGGTGGCTGATGTATGCCGGAAGCATTTCGGCAATGTAGAATGCCGCGAAGGTGATGACAAGTCTGTCTTCATCACAGCTTTGGACCACATGGTGGAGTTTGAGGACGGGAAAGCACCCGTGCAGTTCCTGATGACTTCGTGCATGGACTTTGACGGAAAGACCGTGGACGACTTCACCCGGAGCCAGATGTGGGACTGCCAGGAAAGCCGTGACCGTATCCTTGAGGAATGCCGGTACAGTATGCTCGCTACGGACTTCCTTGCCCGCGGCCTGTCTTCTCTGGAACGTGCCAATCTGGAAATGGACTACCTTGAAGCGCTCGCCGAACTGTTCCCGTCCTGCGAAGCGTTCTTCTTCAGCGGCAGCGGGAAACTGTTCGAGGCGGAGGAAATCCGCGGCAATCAGATAGAAGGTCCTGACCGGTTCATCCGCTATGCCGTAAACGTCCGTTTCTTCACGATTCAGGGTTCCGACGACATGCTGGTCGATACACTCGGGATGAACACGCTGTTCCTGCCTGACCTGCAGTACCACTTCCGCGGACTTGATCCGAACTGGATAGTGAACCATGCCTACAACGTGGCTTCCTATCTGCTTACAAGCGGCAACGAAATAGATTCGGGAGAAACCATCGATGGAATCAAAGACGGTGATATGGACCGCAGCATCCAGTGGAAATGCCAATACGAAGACGCGCTGATACAGCCCAAGCGTCCCGTACTTGACATCAACACGGGAGAATATGCAGCCGGGAACAGGGAATGATTTACCAATGACCAATTAACTTGTTGCGTATGCCATTGAACTTGACAGAAGAACAGATATTGCAGCTCGCTCCCGACGACTCATCTGTAAAGGCCGGCAAAGGACTTGCGACCTTGAGCAAATGGGTACTGAAGGAATGCAGCGGACGTGCCGTCTGGGGTCATTGCCAGGGAAGCGGAAAGAATCCCTACCAGACGGTGATAGACTTGAATGACATTGCGTTCAAGTGTTCCTGCCCGAGCCGCAAATTCCCGTGCAAGCATGGGCTTGGCCTGCTGTTGCTGTACGCCCGCCAGCCTGACCAGTTCACGCAGGCGGAAGAGCCGGAATGGGTGACGGCGTGGCTTGCCAAAAGAACGGAGAAGGCCGAAAAGAAGGAGCAGAAAGCCAAAAGCGAAACCCCTGTGGATGAAGCGGCTCAGGCCAAGAGGCAGGAGAAGCGGCACCAGAAGGTACTGGGAGGCATATCCGACCTTGAGGTATGGATGAAGGACCTGGTGCGCAACGGATTCCTGAATGTTCCGGAACGTGCCTATACCCTGTTTGACAACATGGCCCGGAGGATGGTGGATGCCCAGGCACCGGGACTTGCGGGGAGACTGAGAGCCATGGAGGCTATAGACTTCGACTCGGAAAGCTGGAAATCCGACCTGACGGAAAGCATGGGCAGGCTGTACCTGCTCATGCAGAGCTACAGAAACATGGACGGCCTTCCCGAAGAATGGAAGGACGAGATACGCACGCAGATCGGATATCCCCAGTCCAAGGACAACGTCCTTGCCGGAGAGCCGGTGGCGGACAGCTGGCTCGTGCTTCACAAGCAGTCCCGTAAAGTCAACGATATCAATACCGACATCTACTGGTTTTACGGAAAGGAAAGCAGACTTTTCGCCAGATACCTGAGTTTTGCCGTTGCCGGTACCTTTTCCACCGAGAACTGGATTCCGGGCAGTGCCTATAAAGGGGCGCTATGCTTTTACAACGGCACGGGTACATGCCGGCGTGCATTGTTCCGGGAGTCCGTACTCGCGGAAGAAAACTTTGTGCCGGCGTGCAGCCCTAACCTGAAGCAGGCTGCCGCGGTGTACCGCACGGCCATGCTGACGAATCCGTTTTTCGAGGACGTCCCCCTGCTTGTGGATGACGTGAGGGTTGCCCGTAACGGGAAAGACTACACGCTGCTGGACAACGCGGGCAATGCCGTCCGTGTGGCGATGCCCGAGGAAACCTTCATCGACATCCTCGCCATTACCGGCGGCAATCCGTTCGCCTCGCTGGTCATTGTAAACGGGGATATATGGGAACTGAAATCCATTTGGTACAACAAAGAATATCATACTTGGAGAGATGAACGTAACTGAACCTATCATACAGGCTGCACTGCTTGGAACAGCCAACCGTGAATTCGTTCCCGGAGCCTTTCCCGAGTCCCTTCAGACTCTGGTTGACGGGATCCACGGGAAAGCCGAAGACACGGAATCGTTCCTGTACATGACAGCCGCATCCGCCTTCGCCTACAGGCGTGCCGGATGGGAACCGGCCGGAGCGGAAGGCATTGTCCCCGTGAAAACAGCCCCGGAAGAGGAACTGCCGTATTTCGACAAGGACCGGAGTCAACTCTTTTCCAGACTCCACGGTACACGCTATATGCTAGCCTACGCCTACCGTCTGGCGCAGGGGTCGGGAAAAATCATTTCGCCCGAATACCTCCAGCCGCTTATCCGGCGTGCCTATGACCGCAACAATCCGTTGCGGTTTGAAGAACGCAGGCTGCTGAAAAATCTCGTCGGGAACAGAGGCTTATGGCTGATCAGGCAGATGGGCCTTGTCGGAGAGGAATGCGGGATCACCGATTCTTGGGATACGGCCACCCACGGCGAGCGTAAGGAGATGCTTGCCAGATTCAGGCAGCAGGATTCTGCCGCAGCCCTTGAACTGCTGCGGAAAGACTGGAAGAGCGAACCGGCCAACCAGCGCAACGAGCTGCTTGAATGTCTCCGGATAAACATCAGCAAGGCCGACGAGCTCTTCATACAGGAAGTGCTGGAGTCGGACCGCAGCTCCATTGTCAAGGAAACGGCACGGAAACTTCTGTGCATGATTCCCGATTCAGCCATGGTGATGCGCTGCTGCGAACTCCTGCGTGGACATATCAGACACAACATGCTTACCGGATGGTCATACGACGAGATCGGATACACCCCGGAGATGAAGGCCATGGGGCTGTCCGAGGTAAGCTCCAACAAGAAAGAGGGCGATTCCGAATTCATCCTGAGGCAGCTCGCCGAACGGGTGCCTTTGAGTTTCTGGTGCGAGGTATATGGCTGCGGTAAGGAAGAGGCCGCGAGAAAATTCGCCAAGCATCCCCCTTTCAGGAAGTTCCTGGAGCTGGAGGACCCGATACTCAACTTCTCGGACGGGCTGTGGGCTTTCCACACCCTGAAGGAAGACCCTTCCTATCTGCGCAAGCCGGAACTCGTGGCGATGCTCACTCCCTCCCAGCGGGAGGAAATCAGCTGGCCGGAAACGGTCCGGGATTTCGGATTCATACCCGACTCATGGTACGGCAACGACTACGAGGCATGGGGCCCGAAATTCTCTTCCAGCGTCATGTCTTGGATTCTGAAAAAGGATTACCTGTACTATGCCGCAGACATGGCGGAACGGCTTGCCATGCATATCCCGTCACATCTAAGGAACCTGATCAAGGCCAAGGCCGCCTCTTCGGCGGAGGCTTCGCCGTCCATGAACGAGTTCTGCTCGAAGATGCTGGAATTCATGGATCTTAAATCTGAAATAGACACTTTGTTAAATGAAAAATAAATATTGATATTCATATGAGCACTTTACTGAGACAACATGCCGAGCAACAGTTTGCAGAGGAACTTCATGAACTGAAAAAGAACGAGACCAACCCGATTCCCGAAAACTGGGAGATGTCACCCCAATCCGTGGTCACCTACCTCATGGGAGGGATACTGAAGAACGGTTTTGAGGTTTCACCGAAATACATAGGCAACCGCCGCCTGATGGAGATTGCCGTGGCCACCCTTGTCACCGACCGGGCGCTGCTTCTGTACGGTCTTCCCGGTACGGCCAAGAGCTGGGTCAGCGAGCACATGGCGGCAGCCATATCAGGCGATTCGACGCTGATAGTACAGGGTACCGCCGGAACGGGAGAAGAGGCCATCCGCTATGGCTGGAACTATGCCCGTCTTCTCGCCGAGGGGCCGAGTGAGGGTGCCCTGGTACAGACCCCGGTGATGAAGGCGATGCAGGAAGGCAAGATCGGCCGCATTGAGGAGCTTACCCGTATCGGTTCTGACGTGCAGGATACGCTCATCACCATCCTTTCGGAGAAGACCCTGCCCATCCCCGAGCTGAACAAGGAGGTGCAGGCCATCCGCGGATTCAACATCATAGCCACGGCCAACAATAGGGATAAAGGTGTGAATGACCTTTCAAGCGCACTGAAACGCCGTTTCAACACGGTCATCCTCCCGTTGCCCGACACGCTTGAGGAAGAAGTTGACATTGTCCGCCGCCGCGTGGAGAGCTTCGAGAAAGTGATGCAGCTGCCGGCAGAGAAACCTGCCCTTGATGAAATCCGTCGTGTCGTCACCATTTTCCGTGAGCTGCGTCAGGGAGCCACCGGCGACGGCAAGACGAAGCTCAAGAGCCCGAGCGGCACACTGAGTACGGCAGAAGCCATATCCGTGGTGAACAACGGCCTTGCCATGGCCGGCTATTTCGGTGACGGCCAGATCCATGCGGAGGACCTCGTTTCAGGCATCCTCGGTGCCGTGGTGAAAGACCCTGTACAGGACAAAGTGGTATGGCAGGAATACATGGAGACAGTGGTCAAGAACCGTGAGGGCTGGAAAGACATCTACAGGGCTTCAAGAGATATGATTTGATTGACGTATTTTGCATGAGACAAGTAATATGACAGACATTCATCTATTGGGAATACGTCATCACGGGCCGGGCTCCTGCCGGAACATCCTGCAGGAACTTGAGCGTATCCGTCCCGACCTCATACTGCTTGAGGGACCGGCGGAGGCCGAGGCTCTCATGCCGTTCGTCTCCTACGGGCAGATGAAGCCTCCGGTAGCCCTGCTCGGCTATCAACCCGATGTGCCGCAGAATGCCGTATTCTATCCGTTTGCCGACTTCTCGCCGGAATGGCAGGCTTTGCGCTATGCTCTCCGGGAGAATGTCACCTTACGCTTCTTCGATCTCCCGCTTGCCCATTCCCTTGCCTTCGAAGCGGAAAGGAAGGATGGCAACGAGCCTGTAGAAGCGGATGATGAAGCTATTAAACAGCCGGGTGATCCGTTTGACCTGCTGGCAGAAGCTGCCGGCTATACTGACGGTGAATCGTGGTGGAACATGAACATAGAACAGCGCAGAGACGGCAGCGGCATCTTCGAGGCCGTCAAGGAAGCTGTGACCGCGCTCAGGGAAGCCCTCCCGGAACATACCTCCCGCAGGAACCTTGTCCGTGAAGCGTGGATGCGTCGCATGATACGAGCGGCCCAGAAGGAACCTTTCGGGTGCATAGCCGTAATCTGCGGGGCATGGCATGTCCCGGCACTGGAGAATATGCCGAAGGTGAAGGATGACAACGAGCTGCTGAAAGGGCTCCCGAAGGTAAAGGCGGAATGCACGTGGATTCCGTGGACGTATGACAGGCTCACCTTCCGCAGCGGTTACGGGGCCGGCATAGACTCTCCGGGATGGTATCATTACCTGTGGCATCATCCGGAAGATGACGGCACCTGGTGGGTCAGCCGTATAGCGGCCCTTCTGAGGAAGAAGGACATGGACATCTCGGTGGCCCACGTAATCGAGACAGTCCGTCTGGCGCAGACGACAGCTGCGTTGCGTGGATTGCCCGCCCCGACGCTTGAGGAATACAACGAGGCGGTGACCACCGTAATGGGCTTCGGGGACGATATGCTGCTGCAGCTCGTCAGGGAATCGCTCATCGTGGGCAACTGTCTGGGCAAAGTGCCGGAAGCGGTACCCAAAGTCCCTCTCCTGATTGACGTGGAACGGCAGCAGAAACGCTTGCGTGTTCCTTTCACGGCGGAAATAAAGGAGATGACACTTGACCTGCGCAAGGAGACCGACCTGGAACGCAGCCTGTTCTTCCACCGCCTGGCCCTGCTTGACATAGACTGGGCCAAGCCGGAAACCGCAGGCGGCAAGGGTACTTTCAAGGAAAAATGGAGTCTTTACCATAGACCGGAACAGATTGTCTGCATCATAGAACGGGCAGTCTGGGGCAATACCGTGGAGGAAGCCGTGCAGAAGTACGTCTCCGACCGCATGACCGGAATCACCAGAATCCCCGAACTGACGGGACTTCTTGACCGGGTCATTCCGGCCAACCTTCCGGAGCTTGTGGAAGCGATGACCATCCGTCTTGACCGTCTGTCGGCGGCATCCACAGACATTGTGGAGATGATGGAAGCGGTTCCCGACCTGATGAACATCGTCCGTTACGGCGATGTCCGCAATCTGGATTTCAGCAAGGTGGGCAACATGCTCCGGGCCATGGTGGCACGTATCCTTGCAGGAGGTCTGCTCGTCTGCATCAACATCGACGAGGAGGCAGCCGGAGAACTTCTTGAACACCTGTCGGCTACCAACTATGCCGTATCCACGCTTGATGACGAAGAGCTGAACGGCATGTGGTATGGGTTCGTGCAGCAGATCCGCAATTCATCAGGAGCGCATCCGCTGCTCTCCGGGTACGCGGCACGCATACTCTACGACAAGGGCAGGATATCGCGTGAAGAGATGCGTGACACCTTGAGCTTCTATTCATCGGTGGGCAACGCACCTTCCGACATCGCATACTGGTTTGAGGGATTCCTGCGTGCATCAGGTTCGGTACTGCTGCTGGACGACAACCTGTGGCAGCTCGTGAACGGCTGGCTCTGCGGTTTGAGCGACGCAAATTTCATAGAACTGCTGCCGGTGATCAGACGTACATTCAGCAATTTCACTACAGCCGAGCGCCGCAAACTCGGCGAGAAGGCCAAAGGATTCGAATTGAACGGAACCGATACCGGAATCGCCTCCGGGGAACATTCCTGCAATGACGGGGATGCATCCAAAGTAATACCCCTGCTCGGCAGACTTCTGGGAATCGGATAAAAAAGGAACAGAACATGGAAACAGAATATTTGAAAAGATGGCGTATGGCTCTCGGCGGGAATGCCGCTGACGGGACGGGTGTAACGCTGACGGTGGAAGAACAGCGCCTTGACAGTTCGCTGGAAGCCGTCTATGACAGTGACCGCCGCGGCGGACTCGGGTCGTCGGCCCCAAAGGTAAGCCGCTGGCTTGGCGATATCCGGGAGTTTTTCCCACAGACCGTCGTGCAGGTCATCCAGAGGGATGCCATCAAGCGTCTGCATATCGATTCGCTGCTTACCGAGAAGGAGATGCTGGCAACAGTTGTCCCTGACGTACATCTGGTAGCTACACTGATGTCACTCGGCAGGGCCATTCCCGAAAAGAACAAGGACATGGCCCGTCAGGTTGTACGCAAGGTCGTGGATGACCTGCTGCGGAAGCTCTCTTCCCCGACCCAGCAGGCCGTCACCGGTGCTTTGAACCGTTCGGCGAGAAGGCGCAATCCCCGTTACAACGAGATAGACTGGAAGACGACCATCATAAAGAACCTGAAGAACTACCAGCCCCAGTACAAGACCGTCATTCCGGAAGTCAGGATAGGCTACGGCAGAAAATGCAAGGCTCTGAAGGACATCATTCTCTGTCTCGACCAGAGCGGTTCGATGGGAACCTCTGTCGTATATTCCGGCATCTTCGGTTCGGTACTGGCCTCCCTGCCGTCCGTCAATACGCGTATGGTGGTGTTCGACACTTCGGTCGTTGACCTTACCGATGACCTGCAGGACCCGGTTGACCTGTTGTTCGGTGTCCAGCTCGGCGGAGGAACCGACATAGCCAGGGCCCTGACTTACTGTCAGGGTGTGATCACACGGCCGCAGGACACTGTGCTGGTACTGGTGACCGACCTCTATGAAGGCGGTGACGAGAAGGAGATGCGCAAGCGTTTCGCCTCCATTGTGGCCAGCGGTGTGCAGCTGATTGTGCTTCCGGCCCTGAACGATGACGGGGCGCCCTGCTACGACAAGCGTAATGCCGAGTATCTTGCCGGTCTGGGTGTTCCCACATTTGCCTGTACGCCTGACAAATTCCCCGACCTGATGGCTGCGGCATTGAGCAAGCAGGATATCGGGATGTGGGCATCAAAGAATATCAAAGAAAAATAGAGGAATATGGAACTTTCAGATGAACTGTACGACAGAATCGAAGAACTGTCAGAAACGGGAAATGAGGCGATGGAAAGCGAAGATTACGCGAAAGCCATCTCCTGTTTCCAAGAGGCACTGGACATCCTTCCTGAACCGAAGGAAGACTGGGAAGCATATCTCTGGCTCGTCGGCTCAATCGGTGACGCCCATTTCATGATGGGGAACTACGGCAAGTCGCTGGAGTTTTTCCGCAAATGCTACAATATCGGAGAGACAGACAATCCTTTCATCCTGCTGCGCCTTGGCGAGAACTATCTGGAAATGGAGGATGAAACCAATGCAACTGAATTTCTTCTCCGCGCCTATATGCTCGAAGGGGAAAAGATTTTCAAGGAAGACTGGAAATATTTCCAATGGCTGTCCGGGCATGTGAATCTCAAACAAAAATAATAACAAAATTATACGGCACTCATGAAAAAGGAAATAACAGACAGAATCAGGCTACTGGGCGGCAACGTAGCAAACCTGAAAGGGAATTCACTGAAAGAGGATCTCTGTGCCATTACATTCGATACGGCCTTGTTCCTTAAACCGGTGGACACGCCCTGGCTGGCTGCCGAAGATACAGAGCCGATTGAAGGTTTGGGCGATTGGGTGGATGAGCATATGGAGTTGTTCAATTCTGACAGGGAGGCGTTCTATAAGGAAATGACAGATACGTTCTTTACCTTGGATGAAGAACCTCGCCGCCAACTGTTTTGGGTTGCCAGACCATTTACGCCATTCCAAAAAGGGACACCGGATTTTGAAGAATGGAATGGTTGGTTTACGGATAATGCAGAGCTGGGTGAAATCATCAAGTATTCAAATTGTGCCACTCCGGATTTTGTAGAGCTGCTTTATACGGACGGTTATCCCAATTACTATCTCATCTGCCTGTCAGATAACGACCCTGAGAATCCTGTCGTCTGGAGTACGGATCATGAGGAATTTTTCACGGAAGTAACCAATGAGGGACGACTGAATGATTTTCTCGACAGGTTCATGACTAAGGAGGAATTCCTGAAATTGGTGAAAAGTAAACTTGAAGAGTGAATATAATAGTTGGATTAATGCTTTATTTTATAGCAAAGCTATAAGAATGGAGAAATTTCTTCAAAATAAATATAATAAGCGGTTTGCCCCCCCCTGAAAATCAGTTTGCCACAGAACATTATCAACCTCGAAAAATAAAAATATACGACATATGAATAGAATGTTGATACTATACATTTTTTTGTTGCTTTGCGGCACGGTTTCCGCACAACAAACAGTAGAATGGAATGATTTGCAGCCCCTGACGGATGATGCACACCGCACAGTATATTATAAAAAAGACAGTAAACGGCCGTTGCAGGGAAAATATCGCATTATACGAGGGCTTGACGAAGAACACGTGAAACTTTCAGACGGCATGATAAACGGTGACTATCATCGCTACCGTGACGGGGTATTGCGTGAGTCGGGCATATATGTCAAGGGCAAGCGTAACGGTACATTCACGGAATACTACCAAGACGGCGTTACTCCCCGAAAGGAAACACCCATACTACAAGGCAAGATAGACGGAACTGTAAAGACCTATTTCCGTAACGGAAAAATAGAGATAGAAAAGGAGTACAAACAG
>NZ_JBCODG010000079.1:0-21162 GCF_040928965.1 Bacteroides sp. 2201st1_D9_2201SCRN_220225
TTCTTCCTTCGACAGCGACAAGCGGATGTCATTGTCATTACCGAAAGTCACTTCGACAAATTCTCTCCCGTTTCTTACCACAGGAGAAAGTTTGATTTTGGGTTTTGGAGTATATATTTCCATGTTTTTTAAATTTTACCGGTCCCACTCGTTCAGGATTTCTCCGCTTATGATATCATATCGTATCCAGTGTCCCGTCTCGCGTCCCTCGGTGTATTCGCCTTGGACTGCGATATCGTCCCGGTCGATTTCTTTCCACGAACCGTGCTTGTAGCCGTTCTTGTACGAGCCGGATTTGTAGGCGTACAGCTTGCCATGTAGGTGGGCCGTGTATTCGTAGGGGCCGTCCAGTTCGCCGTTCTTATAGTGGCTGACGGTTTTGCTGATCCATCCCTCGGTGGTATCCTCGCTGATTTCCCATTGTTTTCCCTCTTTCCGGTCGTCGGTATAGTTTGCCTCGTAGATCTGCTTGCCGCTTTTCGGGTCAAAGCGTTGTTCCTTGCCGTTCCGCTTGCCCTGCCTATATTCCTGAACCATGTCCGGCTTCCCGTCGCTGAACCATGTCCTTACCGTACCGTCTATCTTTCCGTACTGCATGGGTGCTTCCCGTTGCGGTGTCTTTCCGTCCTGATGATAGGAAACGAACAGACCATGCCGTCTGCCGTCGGTATACTTGCCCTTTTCCCGCAGGCTGCCGTTGCGGAAACGCCTGTACTCGCCCTGCATCACCCCCTTGGAGAAATGCACGCTTTCCTCGTTCTGTCCCCGCAGAATACGGTACTCGCCCGATAACGGCCGTTTCCCGTCCTTCAGGTAATGGACGGCTGTCCCACGCTGTTCGTCTGTAATGATTCGCAAGTCACCGGATTCCACGATCCGCTGTGCGAAGGCAGACCCGCACAGCAGCGTGAGAACGATGGCCGCAAGCATTTTTCTTATGTTTCCCTTTGCCTTTCTCATTCGTCCGGATATTCAAGTTTCAATGTCATGCCGTCCAAAGCGATGCCTTCGCTAAGCGTGATGGCAAGTTTCTGTTCTTCGGAGAATCCTATGGTTTCCCCGTCCTGCAAGGTGACATCATCCGACAGGATATAATGCACGATGTCCATTAGGAAATCACGGATGTCACTCAGATCGGCAGGGGCATACACTTCGATTTCCTCTTTCCCGAATTTTCTCAGTCCGTAGGTATAGATGCCGGGGATTCCTTTCTGTGTGCGGTAGATGCCGAACCATACCCAGTCCATGACGGGCAGTTCATCTTCTTGCAGGAGTGCGGCCATATCCCCGTAAAATTCGGGTTGGAATACCATGCCGTCGGTATATACCGCTGTAGCGTAGGACTGTTTCAGGCAGGAAGACGTGGCTCTGGTGAACAGTTTGGCCCTCTCCAGCAGGTTGGATTGGTCTCCGGTCACGGATACGAGGATATGTGCCTCGTGTTGTCGTGCCACTTCTGTTGCATCTTTCCACAGGTAGTTGCCCTGTGCATAGTGTTCCGCTTCTCCGTTGGGTACGGGACCGGGCATGATGGCTATTGCCAATGTCATGCCGCTGAACATTCCGACAAGTACGTCACCGTTGTCGTCGTCATCAGTAAGGACGATTCCCCAGTCTTCCTTGAAGTCATGGATGAACTGTTTCTTGTCCCATTGATTTTGTGAAAGCAACACGGACGAGACAAAGCATCCTTTGATATTATCCTTTTCCATATAGTTCTTTCTTTTTGAGTCGTCAATTATTGAAGATTCTTGCGCAAGATAGGTATTTTACCCTGATTCCTTGGTACTTTCATCTGTTAATATACGATAAATGCAGGCCCTGTCTGTGACTTTACAGATAAAGGTTGCGCTCCGTTCAATAGATGCGCACATACTGTACTTCCCCGTCAAGCAGTTCAACATAGCGGTTGTCGGAAAAGCGCAATGTCTCCAGAGTCCTGCCTTCCTTCTTGACTTCCGATTTGTGGTATGGTTCGCCCCACGCGGCGATGACCATTTCCCTCGTCATGCCGGTATCGACCTTGCGGAAGGCAATCAGCTTCCCGTATTTCTCGCCGTACCGTTTTTCCAGCTGGCCGATACGTGCCGTGCTTACAAACTCGTACACCTCGTCACCGCCTATAGGAAATGCTTCCACACGGACACCGTCAGCACCTTCCATCAGCAGAAACGCCCCGTCACTGTTCATCTTCAGGCCGATGTCCACACAACGGTACTCCGCACCTTCAGCCGGGGTGATTACCTGACCGTCCTCGGTCTCGACGGCCTTGGCAAGTGACAGGAATGTCTGTCCGACAAAGCGTTTCAGTTTCTCATAATACCCTATACAGGTCATGCTCAGCGGATACCTGAATGGGTTGTAATACATCTCATCACCGCTTTCTTTTTCACGGAGCAGCAGGCAGCATCCAGCCGACAGGTAGTCTGTCTTTGTCCAGACCTTCACTACCTCGTAATATTTCCCCACCACCTCTTTAGCAGGGGTGGTACTGATGTTGACCGCCTTGTACACCGTCCGGTCATCCCCGGTAAGGAAATTGACCGTGTAGAAAGCATCCCAGTAGCCGTTCCTGTCATTTTTTACCCCATGCATGTACAGGGTCTGTCCCGGAAGGGAAGTGAAACTCCGCTTCTCCACGTTCGTCAGGCTGTCATAGGGGTGGGCATTTGTCACCGTGTACTCTTTCAGTCCATCGTTCTTGGGAACGATGTTAAGCTGTGCATGGGCATACATCACCGTGCACAGGAAGAAGGTTATAATTGGAATTGTTTTCATACTCAATCACTTTTTAAGTTTACAGGTGGCATCCGGGAAAGAGCACTCAGCTATTTGCCGGAAATAGAGAACAGGTACAGAGACAGTCCTATCCCGACGGCAAGAATCACTCCCAGCCAGAACCGGAAAGTTTTCGGACCGAGCAGATTCATCCAGAAGTTACCTCCTGTACTACCCGGACGGGAATACGTCCACTTCCAGCCACAGATGACACCGACAAGCCATATCAGAAGCAGGCCCGCCACGACCAGATAGCCGTAGCGGGGTTCCTGCTGTATCAGATTCGGAAAATCCTTTATTTTATCCAACCATTCCATATCTCACCGGTTTATTTTTTCAAGAGCGCCGCAAATTCTTTAAGCTGTGGCAGTCCGTCAAAAAAGTCAACGTCAAATTTGGCCGTAGAACCGTTTGTGAGAGCAATTGTCAGAATGCCATCGTCGTAATTGTAGTTTGAACTGGATATTTCCGACAATGTAAAAGAATGCATCTCTACAGTTCCTTTCACGATGACCGGGTATGTCACCTTATCGCCGTCAACCGTGATGATACAGCTTTTGGCAGCCAACTTGCGGGCCTTATGTATCTTCCGCCAGGCTCTGAACAGCATGTACAGTCCGACAAGGGCAAGGATGATGGCTGTTGGTAACGGTCCGAGGATGCGAAGTGTACCGACTTTTATACCGAAAGGATAAACTACCGGTACTATTATCAGTCCGGCACCGACAAGGATTTCAGTCAGATTGTCCTTGATGGACGATTTGGAAGAATAATTGAATGTAGCCATATTCGGATATTAGTGAAGTTATTCGTTCGGTGATATTATTTTATGAAAAAGTACCAGATAAGCAGAGCCGCGGTGATGATTATGGACAGGACCGTCATGGCCGACCTGTATTTTTCGACAGCAGGCGATTCCTGCGGAGCTTCAAATTCCAGTATCGTAGGTGCTTGGCCTATCGCGCTATTAGGAATAGCCTCTATCTTGAACTCGTTGGGCTGTTTTTCAATGCCGATCAAGGCATAGGCACAATCAAGCTGATTGGCCTTTCTTGGCGAGAATACCGATTTGCTGAACAGGATGACGCCGTCATAATGATCGCTTATTTCCATTACCGAATCCATATCCCGTTGTCCTGTCAGTATATGACGGCCTGTATCAGGATCTACTATGTAATAGTCATAGCCACAGGACTGTACGGAATCATAACGGATTTCACCGATTTCCAGCGTATCCACTTCAGCCTTGATGCTCTGAAGGGTGGCCTCGTCAATTTCAGTCCCTTTCAACGGGCAGGCATACAGGCAATAGCGGCTGTCTTCGTGCATCACGGTTCTGATGGGATAGAGGTTTACTACTTTGCGGTTTTCCAGTTTGAGGTATGTCTTAGACAATTTGCCGATTGCTTTCCCGTTATAACCGGCCGGAACAGCACCTCCTTCAAGAATGGCTGACAGATTTTTAAGTTCGCTCATGTTGTAATTCTTTTTATTCGTTTTCGATTATTGTTGATTATTTGATTCCATTTTCTACAGTGAGACAGAAGTTCACCTCCCTGTACAGTTGTTCCAGCAGATGTTCGTCATCCAGCGACTTCCTGCCGGGACGTAAGAAACCGTCCGGAGTGTCGGATGCGTAGTAGAACATGTTCCCGTTGAAGGAGAGCATCAGGTCACGGCTGAAGGATTTCCGCAGGGCGGTCAGCTTCCGCATCATCGCCGGGGTGAGCACCATGCGGGCTTCCACCTCGTCATCCGCGTACACGGCAAAATGCCTCTCGAACTCCGGGTCTTCCAAATGTACGAATTTTGCCCCGTACTTTTCCTTCATTCCCTGGATTGTTTGCGCCAGGTAGCCGATTTTGTTTTCCAGATGGTCGGGCAGCAGCATCACGTAGCCCCTGAAGGTGCGGTTCAGCTTGCAGCACCCGAACATGCCCCTGAAACTGTGCATCGTGCTCTCTATCCTGACTCCGAATATCGGACGGATAAAATACTGGTACGGCACTTCAAGGAAGTTGAAGGCCGAGAAATCTTTCGAATTGGCTGAAGTCACACCGGCATCCACGACAGTCATCATGTCATTTCCGACGGGAATGTCAAGACGGCCGTAACAGGTCGAACTTACCGAATTGCCCGATGACAATGCCGTTCCGAACAGGCGGCTGTCCGCAAAGACTTTCGGCTGTATGGAACCGGAAGGATTGTACCTTGCTCCCGGGAACAGCAGGTAGATGATGTGGGCCATCGTGTAGGTTTCCCTCTTGTTCAGCGCGGCAAAACATTTCATGAATGCGAAATGAAGTACAAAAAATACGGCAAAGCCTATCATGAGGTATTTTCCCGTGGTGACGGAAGTCTCATAGTCAGTACGGTCCACGAGGAATCCGCCGAAGATACAGAAACCGAACCACACGACGGTACACAGATAGACAATGGAGGTCAGGATGCGGAACACAATCCGGAGCATCCTGATACGGGACATCTCTTTCTTCATGTGAAGGGAAATGCCCTTGAAATCTATATTCTGACTTTCTTCCATGCTTTACTTGAATAATTCTCCCACTTTCACTTCCTTGATCTCACTTTCCGGGAACTCTATCAACTCCTGCTGCTCATGCTTGCGCCAGGATGCGATTATCGACGACGGAAACATTTCAATGTAATTGTTATAATCGGTAGCAGCGGCATTGTAGGTGCGCCGGATTGCCTGCAGCTCATTCTCCATGTCCTCGATCTGGACCTGAAGATGAAGGAACTGCTGGTTCGCCTTCAGCTCCGGGTAGTCTTCCACCGCCACATTCAGTCTTGACAGAAGCGAGGACATTTCCGTACCGCTTTTTATCTGCTCGGACTCTGTAGCGTTCGAAGCCCTTGACCGCAAATCGGCAATGCGGGTGAGAATCTCATTCTCGTGCCCCATGTATGCCTTTACGGATGCGACAAGATTGGGGATCAGGTTATTCCTCTGTTTGAGGACCACGCAGATACCGCTTCTGCATTGCTTGACCCGGTTCTTCTTTGCAATAAGGCTGTTGTTAGTGAATACTGCCCATAAAATAATTATGAGCAGTACCACGATAATACATATAACGGCTATAATCATATTTTCAGATGGATTTAGACATACAATTCAGCCGGTATGACTCTGATTGTCCCTTCCCAGTAGAAGTGGGGGACGATGCCGTCTGAAGGAAGATAGCCTTGGGGAAGTTCCTTGTAATAAAGGACAAGTTTCCTTACTTCCACATCGGCGCCTTCCACGATTTCACCACTCAGTTTCACGGTTGACCAGCAGTCCTCCTCCTTGGCAAGACTGACTACGCCCTCACATCCGGGAGCTACCGGCTGCCTGCCTTCACACATGTTGCGCAGCTTTTCCATCACTCTCTTCAGCCATTCCACATCGTTCATGTGTCCCTTGTCCAGTGCGTATATGCCAATACCATGGAAAGAGTCGTCCTTGTGCTTCACGCCTTTCCACGCCTCTGCCGGGGCACTGACAATCCCCGCGTAAACGATATATCCTTCCGTGAATTTTCTCAACCACTTGCTTTTGCCCAGCCATGGTGCCTTTCCTGCAAGTTTCTTGAAGAACTCGGTCTCAGAACTGCGTGGCGTCTGCATGTACGGTTTCATCTTGTCAAGCTGTGTCGGGTTCTTGTACAGTTCCCTGTCTCGCTTGGCTTCTTCGGCCTCCTTTGCACGCCGTGCGGCCAGTTTCTCCCTGTATTTACTTACGTCAAGACCTTGTGCTTCCATTTGGTCAAGATCATTCTCTGTCATGGTTTTCTCCCATTCTGTTGCTGCATTTTTGAAAAGTGCCATAATCGTAAAACTTTTAAGATATTGTTGATCCTATTTTTTTCGGATTCTACCATTCGATTGCCTTCCAAGGGGAATCTTCTTTATTGAGAAGCGCTCCCACGACTTCATCCGCAGTCTCGTAGTCATCTGTTTCGCCTCTCCATATTCCGCGTCCCACGGCAAAGCTGTTGCCGTATTCTTCCCACGAATTGAAGGATTCCTTGGCTATGCCGGCAGTGGTTCTGATGGCTTCCCACATTTCGTCTTCATTGATGTAGCCGCAGATGAAAGCCCAACGGGCCATGTTCACGGCACGTACAAGGTCCCATGCCAGCACGGTTTCGGGCAGGTCCGCTTCCGTCGTTTCATTTACTCCCATTACAAATTCAGCTATCGTGAACGCATCGCCGATCTTGCTGTCCTCGTCCGCCTTTTCTTCCTCGGTGATGGCCTCGATTCCACGCTGGCGGATTTCAGTCAAGGCCGGATCCGCACCGGCATGTTGGCCTTCGTTCAGCAGCCATGAGATGGTCTCCAGGGCACTCTTCCTGTCAGTAACTTCCCACCATTCCTCAAGCATTTCCTTAAGGGTGTCCGTGCCTGCTGTACTTTCAAGGGAGTCCACGTTGTCATCGTTGTATAGGAACAGAGGTGCCCCATAAGCCAGAAGTCTGTTCTGTTCAGGTGTCAGGCTGTTGTCGCCCTTGCGGGTGATTTCCCAACCTGCATATACGTCAAAACCGTCCGAGAAATCCGGTAAACCTTCCGGCATGAATCCGGCATTCATTGCCTGCTGCATCATGTTCCCTGCGAACTCGATGTTTTTGCTGTAGGTCTCCATTATCGCCTCGGGATCCTGGGCGGATTCTGCCATCATCTTTGCCTGGTATGCCTGTGCCTCCGCAACTCCCGGGAACATCTCGGCCGAGTCCTGCATCAGCTTTTCATGCATCTTCATCAGGTCGGTGCCTTCAAATCCGGGTACGTTGCCATACAAGGCTTGCGCCTGTTCCAGTGCTGCTTTCATGGCCTGAGCCTGTGCTTCTCTTGCGATTTCCTCGGGTGTCTGAGGTGTCTTCTTGGTTTCTTCTGCCATATCTTTCTAATATTAAATTTGTTAATGAATATCTTACCTGTTTATTCCGCTCCGTTTTCAAGAAGTTTTTCCACGATTTCGTTGAAGCCGCGCTCTCCTGCATAGTACAGGGCGGTGTGCTGGAGGTTGTCTGAGATGCTAACATTCGCGTGAAATTCAAGCAGGACGGACACAAAATCGTTGTGGCCCTCCTTGGCTGCAAGAATAAGCGGGGTTTCCCCGTTGTCATTCTGTGCGTCAACCGCAGCTTTGGCCTTCAGCAGAGCCTCGCCTATAAAGCGGTTACCTGAAATGGCCGCGTAATGTATCGGGGCATTGCCGCTCAGCATAGCTTTGCCGGGATCGGCTCCGGTCCCGAGAAGAAGGTTGACCATGACAAGATTCCCCTGCATACAGGCGAGTATCAGCGGAGTCTCTCCGCCGTCATTCGTCGAGTCAAGCATGGACTTGTCTGACAGGAGCAGCGTGCGGACAATTTCACCCTGTCCGTTATACACGGCCTGATGAAGCGGGGTGTTGCCACGTGCATCCCGGTCATTCCCGCACGAGAGTCGGGCGACCACTTCCCGCAGCCCGTGGGCTGTGGCATAGTCGATGGCCTTGTGGCCGGAGGCATCGGCGACCTCCGTATCGGCTCCCTGATCCATCAGGAAAAGGGCGGCATCTGTACGCTTGTTGTCAAGCAGGCATATTAGCGGGGTTCGTCCTTCATTGTCCGTCACGTTGATGTCGACCCCCTTCTGGAGCAGCTTCCCGAGGATTTCCTTGTTGCCGCTCCGTGCCGCCGCGTGGAGCGGGCTTTCGGAACGGTTGTTGATACATGACGCGTCGGCATCGTTGTCAAGAAGCAGAGCCACTATGTCCCTGTAACCTTTCTGACAGGCATAATAAAGAGCAGTGTTTCCTTCCTGATCCCTTTTGTTGATGTCAATTCCTCCCTTTTTCAGGAATATCTGGACAATGCTTTTCTGCCCGTTTCGGCAAGCATTGAGAAATGTCTGGTTGTTGTCCATATATCTTTGTTTAAGAATATTTCAATAATAGTCTTACGAGATTGTCATTGTTGTAGTCTGCCGCCACGTCCATGGCCGTTTTGCCTTCATTGTTTACGGCATTTACGTCAGGCAGCTTGAAGTCCAGCAGGAGTTCAATCGCTTTCTGTGCCATGCTGTCACGACAACATGCCGCCACATAATGCAGGAGGGTGTTTCCCCGGTTGTCCGTCTTGTTCACGTCAGCTCCGGCTTCGAGAAGCTTTTCGAGGATTTCCGTGGGGTCGTCAGAACCGGCTGACCAGCCGTAAGGCACATATTTTTCGTTCGCCTTATGACCACCGAAGAGAATCATCATGGGAGTTTGGCCGGAAAGATTGGCGGCGTTGGGGTCGGCCTTTCCCTTGAGCAGCCAACCGAATGCCGTTTTACCCAACCTGTAGCCGGTATGGCGGCAGGAAAGGGCAAGTGCCGTGTTGCCTTCCGTATCAACAGGAAGCTCGGGATTCCAGCCTTTTTCCTTCATCAGGTCAAGCAGCCCCTTGTAAACCTCGGTATCCTTGCAGAAATAGTCCTTACTCACCCATACCGAAAAAGCCGTCTCTTCATTCGGGAAACGGTAATTCGGATTCGCTCCGCCGTTCAGAATCATGGCCGGAGCATCCTGTATGCTGTCAAACCAACTGAACGCACAAGCGAGGGGCGACTTGCTTTCAAAGTCATACATATCCTTGTGCTCACACACCGTCTGCAGGTCTGCACCCGAACGCAGAATGGCATCCAGTGCCTCCATATCCTTCATGTACATAGCCTGGAATATGTCCATGTTGCCGTGCAAGGCCGAAAGTTCGTCAACATCGGGGTCGCTTCCGGAAAGGAAGGCCGCGATCTTCATCGCCTTGTTCTCTATGGCGGCATCCCAGGCTGTCTTTCCACTGTTTGACTTGTCTTCCGGATCGGCCTTGTCTTCTTCAACAAGCCTTCTGGCAAGTCGGTAGGCGGTTTCGCCATCATCCTCCAGCCTTGCAATCCTGCTCCTGATTTCCTCTATCTTGTTTTCGGGGTAACGGTATTGTACGGATTCGTCCAGTTCCTTTTTCGCGAACCGGATATCCCTTCTGATGTCGCCTGAAGCGGCACAAAAACCGAAAAGCACGTTCTCGCCGTTAAGGTCGGTTGAGTTGACGCGTGCTCCGGAATCTATGATCGCTTCCGCCATCTTGAAATGACGGTTCCTTATGCACTCGATAAGGGCCGTCGTATTCTTGGCCGAACGCGGTATATTCGCTCCTTGTTCTATGAGCATGACGGCTATTTCTTTCAGTTTGTCTTCATCTGCACAGCCGGCACTGGTTCTGCCGAGGATATGAATCGGGGTGGAACCGTTTGCATCCTTCGTGTTGGGTTCGGCATCACGTTCAAGAAGTATCTTGACCCCCTCCGTGTCTCCATACTGGCAGGCAAGATGCAACGGAGAACGGTCTTCGTACTGTTCGTCGCTGTCATCGACGGGCACTTCCCGGAGCGCCTGATGAATTGCATCCTTCGGCTGACTTGTCGAATAAAGTCTGTATATGTCACTGTATTTCATGGTTGTATGTTTTTTATCAGTTCTTCAATGTGTTGATATTTATTGCCCAAACGGGCGTGGATAGTCCGCACCTCCGTGTGCAGGTGCAGTCTGGCCGACACTTTCGCTTTCAGCCTCAACAGTTGTACGGCGGCGAGGTTATCGGGAGCATCCTCCGGCATGGGACAACCGGCAGGGCTTTTTTCGTATTCCCAGCGGAGGACGGCTTCCGGCAGGTTTTCCGGCAGACGTTCCGTTAACGGTGGCAGCAGCCTCTCCGCTTCCAACAGCAGGGAACGGCAGTCATTATACAGAGAAAGGTAGTAGTAGCATAACGCCTTGTTGTAAAGTGTCGGCAGGTCAGACTTTCCTGCCTGCGTGAAACAGGAGAAGGCAAAGGCATATTCGCCACTTACCATATAGGTAATACCTGCGGAAAAAAGTTCTTTTTTCTGGGATTCAGGCATGGTTTGTTTATTTCCATATATTCCAATCATAGATACTTAAACACTAAAAGAGATTTCAGACTGTTATGGGTGGAAACAAAAAACCGACGATATTCGGGCGCAGAGAACGCTCCCCAGTACCGTCGGACCATAAAAATATCCTGCCTTTTTTGAGACAATATGGCAGAGGATGAGTATTTATAGGAACTTTTGTCGTAAGACAAGGATAACCCCGGATAATTGATTCCGGTAATCCATTGTAAATTAAATGTTTTATTATATATTGACGCGCGATAATTGTGTGTGTGTGTGTGTGTGTGTGTGTGTGTGTGTGTGTGTGTTTACACGAATTTTCCACACTGCCAAATTATTAATACACTTTTTAAGGGAATATGTAAGGTAACTAATGCACACAAGAAAAACGTCCGCTTTATGCGAAGCTTCGCTCAAACAAATATCATTTGTTAAAATCGAGCGACATTTTACAATGTATCCATTGTCATACATATCAGTTTATTAGAGTGAATACTTCTTCAAATACAAAATTAGAAAAATGTTTTGTTCTGCAATGAAATAACCGACACTTTTTTCAGGGAAAAATAAAAATGGCTTTATTATAATTGCCTTGTACCATAGAAAACGGGCAGAGAGCATGCAGTTGCTCATCTGCCCGTCCTGTAGGGAGAACCGTTTCATGCCGCTATCGGATTCACTTTCAATGTAGTCTGAAAGATGAACGCCTCTACTTTCATGTTGATTATGAAACATTGTTGGTGTGCGTGATAAGACTTCATGCCTTATTCAAACCTAAATCCAACGGGCACAAAAACAAGTAAATAATTATTCAATGTCTTGAGATTATTAAATACCGCAAAGGCAGTAAGGAATATAGCAGATTGGATTATTCTAAAAGGCCAAATTTATATCTTCTTTTGGCGGCATATTACAAGGAACTTACCACCCGTTCAGGGGGGCTCTTGTGGAAACGGAACTAACAAACAAGCAGTAATTTCGTTTCTTGTTCATGGTAAAGACTACGACAACAAATCCGGTAGCGGTATTTACTGTTATTTAGGTCAGCCACGGGTTTCGATACGGGTCATAATCTGTTTGGAAAGTAGCCAGTTGCCAATCGGTAACCGGCTTTTTCGTGTCATCGACTTTACGGGGGATTTGTGGATTAAGTCGCAATTTGGCGGCATCATTAAGCCATTTCATGCTGTCCTCGTAATCGCGCATACGGACAACACTGACATTATTCGGGGCAATGAGTTTCGTGAGCTCGTAGATAGCCAATCGAACCATATGCTTCTTGAGGTTGTAGTTTCGTGGATCGTGTAATGATAGGTTTAGACCGACTTGCGGCGTGTCCGCGTTCACATCCGTTTCCGGGTAAAATACCCGTCCGTCATAAACTACATATTCGTGTTCCGACAATTCGTAGGCATTGTATGATGAATCGTAATCGGCTATGGCTCCCCAACAGTCGGACACCATAGGGTCAAGATTGCAATCGAAACAGTCAAGCGTCATCAAAGTATAGAACGCCCCTTCATATTCAACGACTGACCACAGAGGATACTCGACAGGCTGCCATAACGTGACTTCCGTCTCGATCCAACCGCCGACCATCGGGATACGGATATCATCGAACTTGTACCCGTTTTCGGCAAGGCAAATATAGACAACACCGTTGTAGTTTACTTTATCACCCGGATAATAGGTGTTGAACTGGGAGTAATTTACAACTTGTCCCGCATCGACGTGGATATCGGAACACTCTTCCCAATAGATTGCCGTTGCCGGCTTGCGATAGCCGCTGACGGAGCGTATCACCTCATGGATTTGTCCCTCGAAATAGACATGCACACCCACGGGATAGGTAATTCGATGGTCGTATTCGGCGATATATTTTCCTTTTGCAAGTTCCTTTTCAATCTCGTAGTTCTCTGACAAATATTCCACAATGCTCATCTCCGCCGATTCTTCCGCCTGGATGAATCGTGCATCATTGCCCCGCGTGAGTTGTGCTAGTGCTTCCGGAGTAATTATCCCAAGATAGTCGTCATTATTGAGAAACCGTCTGTACATATCCTTGTTCCGTTATTAGTATGAAAATCCTTCCTGAATTACCGATGTGGAGACCACATACCCGTTCCCGTCGCCTCCGCTCTTGAACTTGTACCAGCTGTCGCGCAGGTAGTAACAGAGCAGGTAGTCAAGGCAGTCGGACAAGTGTCCATACCGTTCATATTTGACACCGGTTTTCGGGTCGGTGGTCTTCTGTTTGCTCTTGGTACCGTCCTCGTTACGAAGCTGGTAAATCAGATCCTGGGTAAGTTTGCGACATTTGATATCGATTTGTATCTCCCAGCCTTCATAGCCCCCGAATACCTCGTTGACGAACTCGCACCGTGTAGCCTGCGGAGGCTGCTTGCGTAACAGCTTTACCTTCGGTCGCAGGATTCCTCTGCCGAAAGTGTCCGTGATGATGGTATAGTTGTTGATGCCGTCCTCGTTGGTGGTGGAGCGTTGTAACCCGGAAGGGTCACCGGTCACATCCACTCCGCCAATATGCTTGTCCCGGTAAAGTTTTAAGCGTACTTTCCGTGCCAACGCAGGTGTGTTGTTCTCCTTTTCCTCCGGCTTGCCGAGTATCTCTTCCAGTATATAGACCTTCCTGTTTTCATAGTCTATTTGTGCGGAGAGCACCGACATTTGGGGGGCAACATTGAAGTCCCACACCGTGATGAGCGGCTTGGTCGGATCGTATGCTTTTTCTTTCAGTCCGGTAACGAGATGCCGGGAGCCGTCGAAACTGTTATAAATCGCCATATCGTTGGCTTCCACGAAATCCCAGTTGCCATAGAGCAGGCGTTCCTTTGTCGCCTGGTCCCGGATCTTGTTCAGGGCCGCCTCGTACACCTGACGGAAAGCGATATTCGGGTTGTCAAACACGGAAAAAGGTATATACGCTTCACCCTCGCGGCAGATGACCTTGTCTCCGTTTTCGTCCTGCACGAAGCGGGAACGCACCCAGTTAATCGTCGGATTGGTGGTGAGCAGCATTCTCGGGGTCTTGAATGTCTCATGGGTTCTCCAGCGGAGACGGGAGAACAGTACTTCGACGGCCCGTTCCGAGATTTCCGACACCTCATCCACCATGGCGATGGTATATTCCGAAGAGCCGAAACGCTCGAAGTTGGGGTCGCTGGGGATATCCGCCATCTCCTTCATGATGATGACCGAGTCATTCCAGAATGTGAGCGTGCCTTCGAGGTTGTTTATCTTGTAGTTTGTATCCTCTTTCAGTCCCCAGTCCTTCAGAATCGACTTGATGGTGTTCCATGTCGATTCCTTTAACGACTTGAGTGTCTTACGGGCCACCACCGCACGGATATTCTCGAACCGAATACATGAAGACACCAGCCAAACGCTGCCGATATACGATTTTCCGCCGCCGGCCGCTCCGCCTCCCAGTATCAGCTGCGGCAGGTTCTGCGACTTGCAATGCCTGCATTGAGGTCTGTACTGAGGGTTGCCTTGCTGGTCATAACCGATAAGGATTTGCTCGATCTCCCCGCCACAATGGGGACAATAGTTCGGTTGCAACAGTTTCCAGAGTTCATACTGCCGTGGGGACGGTTTGAACTCGATGCGCAGGTTTCTGGGTGGTTTGAGCCTGTTGACCGCCATTCGATTTATATAATCTGAATGGTTATGTCCCTTTCGGACTCGAGCATGGCATACAGTTTTTGGAATGTAGTACGGGATTCCAAAACTTTTCCCTTGACCGTATTCTTTCCCACGATGATACAACCGGCGGAATCTCCCTCGGTGTTGCCTGAATGGATCAGGATGCCGAGGAAATGAGGTACATCGTGCAGATATGGCATTTTTTTCTTGTACTTGGGGCTGTACTGAAGGGTAACTTTATAAGTCCCGGCAGGAATGGCGGTCTTGGAATAGACCTTTTCCTTGCAGGTACAGGAACGGCCGCGAGGAGTATCCGGACAGGTTGCCGGAAGTTCCCTCACGGCATCTTCGATGGTATTACAGAAAAATTTGCCGTCGATGGACAGGTCGCCTATGGTATAGGTCTGACCTTTGAATTTGCGGTTGAGTGTCAGCTTCATACTTCGATACTATTTGTATCGAAAGAGTAGAGACGGACGCCGGCTAATGTTTATTATATGTGTTTGTAAAAGGAGGATATTTCAGGAAATGATGTATCTTTGTGAACGGATTGACAGTATTTAATCAAGAGTTAATATGACAAAAGCGGATATCGTCAGGGAAATAGCAACGCAGACCGGTCTGGAGAAGCAGGTCGTGTTACAAGTTGTCGAAGGATTCATGGATAGCGTAAAGTCTTCCATGATAAACGGCGAGGAGGTTTATCTTCGCGGCTTCGGTTCTTTTATCATCAAACACCGTGCGGAAAAGACAGCACGCAACATAAGCAGGAATACCACGATAATAGTGCCTGCCCACAATATCCCGGCATTCAAACCGTCAAAAGCCTTTGCAGGAAGGATGAAATCAGACAAATAAGGTGATTATATGCAACAGGAGCGTTATTCAGATGCTCCTGTTACTTTATACAGGGCAACGAGGTTGGTATTGTCCGATTGGAACAGGAAACGGCCGTTGCTTAAAAGGCATTCGTGGATGGTGTTGTCATTAGGATCCGACTCCAATAAAGCCCCCGCCTTGTTTTCATCGATAAGCAGCATTTCTATGCCTTGTACGGTGGCGGCAGTTGCATCAGCAGGAATTTTCAAAAGTTCATCCATCAGATTCATGTCGTTCATAATATCTCCGTATTTGGCTTGAGTCCCGTCAAGCATTCAATGTACCAAGACCAAAAAGCGTGGGACATAACCCGTAGCACCGAGGTTCTGGTAAACCTATCCGCAAACAAGTTAAGCCCACGCAAAAGCATAGGCGAAAACTGTTTGTCCTGCGGATAAGTGAAATTTACCAGATTTCGGTGCATGACAAAAGCTAACGCTTTCCGTATTTTATTATGTCGTTCTGCCAATATGGTTTTTATGCCGCATCTGCAGAAGAACCGGCCATTATGTGATAACGACCGGACGTGTAAAGGTTATTTTTTAGACTCTTCCAAGGAAAGCTTACGAAACTCTTTCATCAGTTTTTCCAGTTCCAACGAGGTCTTACGGGCACGGGTCCCTGCGGCCTTGTTGCCTTTTTCAATCTGAAGTGCCGCATCCGTGGAGAATGTAGCATATACTTCCTGTATTTTTGAAACCAATTCTTTCATATAAATTCTATTTAAGTTATTGACCACAAAGGTAATGAAAATAATCGAGAATAAGAGCGATTTTGTCAATATTGCAAATATCACATTGGTAATCAATGACTTTTAACAGCCATTACACCGTATGATTTATCCATCAGAGAAATTGTCAAGGTGTTTACAACTTTATGGATATGTCTGGTCAGAACATTTCTTCCATCTGCCGCTTGATTTCTTCCCGCTTTGTATTCTTGTAGTAATGCTTATAGATGGTCAATGGGCTGTTACCAGCCATCTCTGCAACCACATACGGATTATTACCGGCATCTACCATCTTCGATATGAAAGAGCCACGGGCGGAATACCATGTGATGTTTTCTTTAATGCGCAGCATCTTGCATGCTTTCGTCAAGGTTTGTGAAAGGCGTGTGGAAATTTGCTTGACACGTGTAGTCTTCTTGGAAGTGGTCGTGTGTTTATGAGTAAAAACAGGAAATACATAATTTCCATAACTTTGCCCACGGTATTTATTCATGATGGCTTTTGCTTTACTGAGTAATTCCGGTTTGGCTGTTTTGGGAAACTTGATACGTTCATAGACGATGCGGTCTTCCTGGACCAAATCCCATGTCAGGTTACATACATCGACATTCGCCATACCTCCGGTATAGTAGCTGAACAGGAACAAATCAAGATGCAACTGCTCTTTTTTCGTAAACAAGGTACGGTCAACATTTGCGATTTTAGCTATGACTGTTTCCGGAACTGCTCTTGAAGTGGTTTCCGGCCAATTAATATCATCACCGAGACAGAGGAAGTTATCCATATTCACCCCGTACATCTCTTTCTTTTCTGCCTGCCTGCATACGGCACGGAGCAACCTTAGTTTGTGTGTAAGTCCGGCCTTGTTGCCATTTCTGATACCTCTTTCTTTAAGCCAAAACGCAAAGTCAAGAAGAAACTCTTCTGTAATATCCGTAAAGAAATAAGAGGAAAAGGCTTTTTCATATTTTTCCTTTGTAAACGCCTGCAGTTCACGCTTGAGATAGACATACCGTTTAGCATTGGTCGTGCTGTCGACAATCTGACCGTTCTTGATGCGTTTCTTGTTTTTGAATGTCTCTTCAAGATAATCGATCATCTGCTGGACACTCTTTACTTTGACCTCGGGTTTGGCCGCCTTGATTTCATCGAAGCAATGTGATAGCTGGACGGGCGACCAGTTCCTGCCTTCCATCTCCCAGGTATCGGCGACATGCAGATATTTGGTTCGCAAATCGAAAAGCAGTTTGTTCTTGGTAGTGGCCTCCGCACTCCCTACACGGAAACTCTGAGACTTGACATCCCAGTCTTTTAATAGCCCTGTGATGTTTATAACCTTCGGCACACGGGCGTAACCGGTCTTGAAGAAAATTATCTCCAGCTTGACCATCTTGGTGTCTTTCGGGTTCTGCTTACCCCTGATGTTAATCGTGTACATAGACTGATAACGAGTTAGTTAATGACTTATTATTAATTCGCATTAGTAGGAATCAATTGGTATTAATTAACCTACATAGAAACCTACATGAAAAGAGTAGTTTCCTTAGCGAAATAATGTTTATACGGATAAATCCGTACTTGTGTCATTTACTAACTCGTTATCAATCAACTATTTTTCCTAATCACAAAAGTTGTGTCCGAAAAAAGGGTGTGCCATTTTGGTCTGCCTCTTTTCTGTATTATATATGAATTTTATAATTGAGTATTTATAAAATTCAACATTGTATTGGCATTGTCTATCATCTTTTTCTGAGCCGGTTTACTCGGAGAAAGCAGAGGAATAAGTTTTTCCAAATATTCTTTTGCTTCTTTAAATTCTACTTTTGCCTTTTCAGCGTCAGTTTTCAACGTAGTAGCACCCTGACTGTAAAGTAATGTACCTAAACTATTGAGAGCATTAACATTATTCGGCTGAATCTCAAGAGCTTGTTTAAAAGCATCTTCTGCTGCACTATTTTTCTTAGCTCTCTGTGCTA
The DNA here is from genome assembly GCF_040928965.1 of Bacteroides sp. 2201st1_D9_2201SCRN_220225. Classification (NCBI taxonomy): domain Bacteria; kingdom Pseudomonadati; phylum Bacteroidota; class Bacteroidia; order Bacteroidales; family Bacteroidaceae; genus Bacteroides; species Bacteroides sp. 2201st1_D9_2201SCRN_220225. The sequence goes on from NZ_JBCODG010000079.1 coordinate 17,971, forward strand.
AAATACCTTGATTCACATAATATGTGGCATACAACTTAGTTAATGTCTTATTACCGGGTACAGCCTCCAGACCTTCTTTCAAAGTGGCAACATATTCATCATTTTTCTTCAAATCTTTCAATGCACCTGCCTTGCCTATATAAGCATTTGCCAAGTTATACTTTTTCTGTACAGCTATATCAAAATATTTCAAAGCTTCAGCCGGTTTCTTAATTTTATCAGCGCAAACGCCACAGTTAAAAGCAATTACCGAATCTTGATTGTTGGTTTGTGTCAGATAGGTGCTGAATTTTGTAAATGCAACCTGATAATTTTTAGATTCAAGTGCAGCTTTACCTTCGTTAACCAATTGTGCCGGATCAGCATTCTGCGCAAAGAAATTAGTAGCTGCACAACAAAGTGCAAGAGATAAGATTAATTTTTTCATATGCTTTTATTATTTTAATATTGATATTTCAAAGTTAGTTGCCTAAAGCGTAGAAGCAAAACCTTTTTACCTTTTTTGAGTTTTTTACGAGAGTAGTAACAAGTGTTATTTTACGTAAACAAAGAGGGATAAAATTTTGGGCTGACCCATTATGAGGACAAAATGCGGACATTTTTAAAAATAAGAAAACCGCAAATGCTTATTTTTTAGCTATTTGCGGTTTTTCTTTGTGATTCCGTTGCGATTCGAACGCAAGACCCACGCCTTAGAAGGGCGTTGCTCTATCCAGCTGAGCTACGGAACCATCCTTAATTGCGGTGCAAAGGTACGTTTTTTTATGAAAACTACAAATTTTACACCCAAAATATTTATTATTTATATTAAAATAATAGATCTATATATGAAAAGTAAATAGTTGTTCTATTGAAATACAATGCTTTAGATGTACCTTGCAAATTTACACACCTCATTTTTATGTAATTTAATATATCCCACTTTTACAACTTTGCTAGTTTATATTAATTAACTCTTTTTATATAGCAATGCCCTATGTCTGATTGCTAAAAATTGTTTTCCTATTCTCCAAACGATAACTCTTTCCTGAGAGATTGATTACTTCACAACAGTAGAGCAACCTGTCAAGTAAGGCAGCAGCCACCGCTTCATCTCCCAGTTCCTCCAACCACTCCGCCAGTCCCCTGTTCGCAATAATAATGAGTGACACTTTTTCCTGAAGGGTGTTAACCAGCTTGAACAATAGCAGCATATCTTCTCTCTTCAAAGGATATAATGTGACATTATCAATTGCCAGCAACCGGGCTTTCATTATCCTTTTATAGGTCTTCATAGCATGTCGGGAAACATCCTTTGTCTTCAGACAGACGAGCAGATCTTCCAGGCTTATCAAGGCAGCATTGTATCCTTCTTTCACCGCCTCATGAACGAGCCCGGATGCAATGAATGTCTTTCCGGTTCCGGGACCTCCTACCAGGAGGAGATTGTATGCCCTGCTCATCCACGTGAGCTCACGCAACTCCCGAAGTTGTCTGCCGTCCAGTCCTTCTGTCCGGTTGAAATCATACTCATCCAAAGTATGCCTGGCAGGGAGTCCGGCCACTTTTATTCGTGAAAGAAAGCTTTTCCGGTCCCTTTCACCTACTTCTTTTGCAAGGCAGGAAAACAGAAACTCCGAATAGGTAGGCTGCTTTTCTTGTGCCTCATGTATAATCTCTGTCATGTGTTCAGCCAGACTTGCCAGTTTCAGACGTCGTGCATATTCGACCAGTTCTTTTTTACGTTTTATCATGATTCGTGAAAATATCTTTGTAAGACTGCATCATTCCGGTTTGAAACGGTGGATGCATGCTCGGTGGTTGTGAAATATAAGTGCTGCCATTTTCCGGTATCTCTCCGGAGTTTCTACGCACACACTCGCATAGATTCCTAACCGACTCCCCATTATAGATGCCCCGGTCCAGACACATGCGTATGGCTTCGACCAGCGTATGTCCGTCATAGCTCGGAATACTACGCAGGATTACTTCCAGGTTACTCCTGTAGTAGCGTTCCTTTCGCCGGCGCAGATTTTCCAGCCATAAGGCGACTTCCTTGTTATAAGATACATATATAAGGATGCGTTCCGCCAATTTCTGTGTACCGGCATTTCTGGCCCTCCGATGTTTTTCATCATATATGATCTTCCCTCTTCCCATGTTAAGAGGATGCCTGCCCAGAAGTTTTCCCGTATCTTTACTGTACAGTTCCAGACAGCCTTCAGCTTCTTGTAGCCATACTGTTGTTTCTCCACTCCGGTAGGTTCCTGAAGGAACACTGTAGTAGTTTCCCCGATACTGTACCGTATTGTCTTTACGTACATGGTATTCGGTCATGTACTCCTGCGGCGGTTGCGGAGTTCCATAATAAGGCATCATGAAATTTTTCTCCACGATAAACTCCCGGTTGGGAATCAGACGGGTGGTTCCATGTTCCTTTCCATTCCCGGTCCTTTCCAACCAAAGGCGTGCTTCTTCATTAAGCCTGTCTATGTTATAAAAAAGTCTCCCTGAGAGAAAGTTGCCTTTTACATACTTGACTACATTCTCCACCTTTCCTTTCGATTCCGGGTCCGCTTTTCGACAGAATACAGGCAGGAAATGCTGCTCCTTTACGAATGATTGGAATTTTGTTGTCAGCACCAGATCTCCCAAATTCTCTCTTGATATAAGTACCCTGTCCTGGTCATAGATTATTTTGCGGGGCTTTCCGCCGAAATACTGGAAAGCAAGTTCATGTGCGTATACTGCAAGTTCCGTATCAAAAGGCCGGCGACTGAAATGGATGAACTTTTGCCGGGAACGTGAAAGGACTATTGCAAAGAAGTAAACTTTCACGTTACTTCCGTTTCCAACAGGTATCCATTTCTCACCAAAGTCAGCCTGCGCATATTCCCCGTAAGGTGTATCCGGCTGTTTCTCATAATCCCGACGAACCCTGCCGTCCGAGTTCTTCCCGATACCGTATTTTTCCCTTATGCGTCCGACAAAGTTAAATACGGTCTTGCCGCATACTTGAGGGAAGTCCGGATAACATTCCCTGAGCCAGTCATGTATCCTGGCAGCAGATATATACGGATATTCTTCCAGGGTTCCGCGCACATATTCCTCATATTTTCCAAGTTTCAACTTATGTCTGCGATGAGAGTTCTGTTTCCTGATGAATTCTTCCCTGCTTATCGCCAGGTATCGCCGTACGGTGCTTCTGTCTAC
>NZ_JBCODG010000080.1:0-21013 GCF_040928965.1 Bacteroides sp. 2201st1_D9_2201SCRN_220225
CTCGTTGTAATATTGAAAAATCTGCTCATCGTCATGTCTTTACCAGCGGTTTCCCCGCCTTTCGATGGTGCGAAAATAGAACATTCCCATGGCACCAAGAAACCGCGTCCGCATCATAACGTTTTCTGGCGTTATCATAACGCTGTAACCCGTCATCATGCGTACGCGCTTTTACAAACCCCGCTTTTTCATGCAATTTTGTAACGTGATTTACAACTAAAAAGGACGATTTATGGCAGATTTGACGAATGCCCAGAAAAAGGAATGGGCAAAAACTTTGTACCTCAAGGAAAACCTCACACAGCAGGAAATCGCCGACCGGGTGGGCGTGTCACGGGTGTCCGTGTCCAACTGGGTACGGGCCGGGAAGTGGGAGGAACAGAAGGTGGGGCTTACGCTCACAAGGCAGGAACAGGTGGCTAACCTCTACCGGCAGGTGGCCGAAATAAACAAGGCCATCGCCGAACGGCCCGAAGGGGAACGGTTCCCCTCATCCAAGGAGGCTGACATCCTCGGGAAACTGTCGGCGGCCATACGCAACATGGAGCAGGAAGTGGGCATTGCCGACATCATCAGTGTCCTCACCGGGCTCATCGACTGGGTACGGGCGGCCGACCTCGAAAAGGCAAAGGAAATTACACGCCTGGCCGATGCGTACATTAAAGACAAATTATAAAGGGATAGACAATGAAACAGACTGACAGACTCGCTCTCCTCGATTGGGAGAAGTACAAAGAAGACATCGCAAGGGCTACACCGGTCGATAGGAACATGACGGCAGCCGAACGGGAAAAACACCGGGAATATCTTGAGAAACATCCCATAGAATGGATCAAGTTCTTTTTTCCGAATTATGTCAAATATGAATTTGCCGACTTCCAGAAAAAGGCTATCCGGCGGATCATTGCACACGATGAATGGTTTGAGGTGCTTTCTTGGAGCCGTGAGCTGGCCAAATCCACCGTCACCATGTTCATCGTCATGAATCTCACGCTTACCGGACGCAAAAAGAATGTGATTCTGACCTCCAACAGCAAGGACAATGCGGTGCGCCTGCTCGATCCCTACCGGGCCAATCTCGAAGCCAACGGACGCATCATGGCATACTACGGCAAACAGGAACTGCCGGGCTCATGGACCGAGGATGAATTCACCACCAAAGGGAAGGTCTCTTTCCGCGCACTGGGTGCCGGACAATCTCCGCGTGGTTCGCGAAACGAGGCCATACGTCCCGACGTACTGCTGGTCGATGACTTTGATACGGACGAGGATACCAAGAACCCGGACATCATCCAGAAGCGCTGGGACTGGTGGGAAAATGCGCTGTATCCCACAAGGTCCATTTCCGAACCTACACTGGTCATCTTCTGCGGAAACATCATCGCCAAGGACTGCTGCGTGGTGAGGGCGGGCGAAATGGCCGACTCCTGGGACATCGTGAACATCCGCGACAAAAACGGTTTTTCCACATGGCCGGAAAAGAACTCGGAAGAGGACATCGACCGCACACTGTCCAAAATATCCAAAAAGGCGGCACAGGGAGAATATTTCAACAACCCGATTTCCGTGGGAGAGGTATTCGAAAACATTGCATACGGCAAGGTTCCGGCACTCTCCAAATTCAAGTTCCTCGTGGTGTATGGCGACCCGGCACCGGGCGAAAGCAAGGGTAAGAAAGGCAAATCCTTCAAGACGGTTTCGCTCTGTGGCAAATTGGGTGGCAGGCTTTACGTCATCAAGACTTTCCTGGCACAGGCGCTCAATGCGGAGTTCATTGACTGGTATGTCCGGATGCTTGAATTTGTCGGGGGCAAGACCAATGTCTATTGCTACATGGAGAACAACAAGCTGCAGGACCCTTTCTTCCAACAGGTGTTCAAACCGCTGGTGGCAAAAGTACGCCGCGAACAGAAGATTGCGCTGTTCATCCGGGGCGACGAGGAGAAGAAGACGGACAAGGCTACGCGCATCGAGGCCAACCTTGAACCGCTCAACCGCGAGGGGAACCTCATCCTCAACGAGGCTGAACGGGACAATCCGCACATGAAGGAACTGGAGGATCAATTCAAGTTGTTCACCCTGACCATGCGCTATCCGGCCGACGGACCGGATGCGGTCGAAGGGGCGAACCGTATCATTGACGAACTGATCAGGCGCATTGAACCGCCCGTATTCCGATCACGGAAGGATGTAAGAAAACGGAATAAGAAAAGATTATGACAACTCTAAAACAATAGGACTATGAGCAAATTTGTTGAACTTACCGATTACGATGCGAGCATCCACCGAGACATCCTCGACGCACTGGTTCGCGAAGACGAAACGGTCATTGAGGTTTGCGAGGACAGGGCCATTGCCGAAATGCGGTGTTATCTGGGCAAACGCTACGACTGCAACAAGATTTTTGCAGCCACCGGCGAGAACCGTAACCAGCTCGTGCTGATGATGGTCATCGACATGGCGGTCTATCACATCTTCTGCATCCACAACCCGCAGAAACTTTCCCAGGTACGCAAGGATCGTTACGAACGGGCGGTGGAATGGATGAAGGCGGTGGCCGACGAGGACATTTCAATCGAAGGGGCTCCGCTGCTGCCCGAGGAACAAAGGGCGGGCAGGTCGGATTTCCGCATTCAAAGCAACCGCAAACGAACGAACCACTGGTAAAAAGCAAGCATCATGAAAAAGAAAAACAGAAAAAACAACAAAGCCGGCATCATCACCGTAGGGGGAAACTTCACGTTGCCGGGACAAAAGAGACCGAATGTGATTGTGCTCACACAGCCCAAACGCTTCGGGCTGGACATTTCCGACTACATGGCAGCCGTAAGGGTGGCCGAGAATGTCGATTTCTCGCGACGTTACAAACTTTATGACCTCTACGAGGACATTCTGATGGATACCCACCTTTCCTGTGTGCTCGAAAAGCGAAAGAATGCCGTGCTGTGCTCCAACATGGAATTCCGGGTGGACGGGAAGCCCGACGATAAAATCAACGAACAGATACAGTCGCCCTGGTTCAACCGGCTGGTGGGTGACATCCTTGATGCGAAATTCTGGGGCTTCTCGCTCTGCCAGTTCTACAAGCTGCAGGAGTGGGTGGATTATGACCTGGTACCACGCAAGCATGTGGATCCGGTCAGGGAACTCATCCTGCGCCACCAGACGGACATTACCGGCCATTCCTGGAATGAATATACCGACCTGCTGTTTGTGGGTTCACCGTCCGATTTGGGGCTGTTGGCCAAGGCTGCACCTTGGGTCATCTACAAACGTAACACTACGGGCGACTGGGCACAGTTCTCCGAGGTATTCGGCATGCCTATCCAGGAATATATCTATGATTCCGACGACGACGAGTCACGCCAGCGGGCCATGGAGGATGCGGCCAATGCCGGAAGTCTGGCGCAGTTCTTCCATGCCAAGGACACGGAACTCAAACTCACGGAAGCCGGAAACAAAACAGGGTCTGCCGATGTCTATGAACGCCTCTGCGAGCGGTGCAACAACGAAATTTCCAAACTGATACTGGGCAATACGCTGACCACCGAATCGTCCGAAAAAGGCACGCAGGCTTTGGGTACGGTTCATAAGAAAGTAGAGGACAAGGTACTGGAGGCCGACCGGAAGTACGTGCTCAACGTGCTGAATTACGACATGACGGACATTCTGCTGCGCATGGGCATCAACACCGAAGGGGGTACGTTCTGTTTCCCCGAACCGAAGGAAACGGATGCCGGTACCAAAATATCCATCCTCACGCAGCTGAAGAAGAACTTCAACATCCCCATCGACGACGACTATCTCTATGAGGAATTCGGTATCGACAAACCGGCCAATTACGAGCAGCTGAAGGCGGAACAAAAGACGGCTGAACAAGCCGACCAGATTCCAAGCCCGAAGAAGGAGCCGGAGCCAGCGAATAAGGGACGGGATGATGAACCGACACCGAAACAGAAAAGAAACTTCCGGAACTGGCTCAAAGGTTTTTTCGTGAAAGCCCCGGCAGACGGGGCAGCTTTAGACTGGTAGTCGACAGACTGTATGCGGCTGATAATGGCAGCATCTCCATGGAGTTTGACTTCTCCGAAGAGGTGCTGCGGCGTGCCTTGCTGAACATATACAGCAGGGACTTTCATCCGGCAACCGAAATCGAAATCAACCTGTTCAATGAAATATGGGCAAAGATGGACAAGGCGGCAAAGGAAGGGTTCAGCAAATCCAAGGCCATTACTCCGGACGAGGATTTCAGAAATGCCATACTCCGGAACAATGCCGTATTCTCGGCATTCAAGGTACATCGTATGCAGAATGACATGGCACGACTTTTATTGGATTCAAACGGCATTTTAAAACCGTTCGACAAATGGGTACAGGAAGTCTTGCCCATTGCTTCCCATCAGGTTCGTCACTGGCTGCGGACGGAGTATGATACGGCGGTCATCCGGGCGCATCAGGCGGCTGACTGGCAACAGTTCCTGCGCGAACGCGATATTCTGCCCAACCTCAAATGGCTACCGTCCACCTCCATTCATCCGGGGGCTGACCACCGCCCGTTCTGGAATACCATCCGGCCGATTGATGACACGTTCTGGAACATCCACCGACCGGGCGACCGGTGGAACTGCAAGTGCGACCTCACTGCCACCGACGAGGAGCCGACACCACTTCCGGACGAAGACGACAAGAACAAGCCCCAGCCCGGACTGGATAACAATCCGGGAACGGACGGCAAACTGTTTTCCGACAATCATCCATATCAGGCAGAAGCCCACAAGGGTGCCCAAAAAGCGGTGGATAAACTTATGGCCCGTATTGACGAGATGATTGCGGAAATGCCGGACTACCTTACCGGGGAGGAAAAAATGGCCATTGCCCGGAACAACCTCGAAATGGAAAAGGCTCTTAAAATCAAAAAAGGAAAACCTATGGATGTGGATAAGGCGGACAAACAGAATGCAAATCCCAAACATGTGGAAGAGTATATTTTGGATTCCAAAGGAATATACCGCGATAAAAGGGGAAACAGATACCGGAAGAACAGCGATTACGATAAAAAACGGGATACTCCATACAGTATCAACTGCCAGACTTGCGCACCGGCATACGCTTTACGATTACGTGGATGGGATATTACCGCCAAAGGCAATGTCGCAGGGTCTAAACTTGAATATCTGAGTAATGGACGTGCTTTTGAAGTCTGGAAAAACACCGACGGTACTCCGGCGCAACATATAAGTATAAACAGCTGGCTTGCGCACAAAGGATACCTGAAAATGACCCCTAAAAGGTACATGGAGTATTTCAATGAGGTATGTAAGGAAGAAGGCGTGTATGAATTGTGCATCGGCTGGAAAAGTGGAGGAGGTCATGCTACAATCCTGCAACGGTTTGCGGATGGTGAACTAAGGTATATCGAACCCCAAAGCGATAATTCTGCCGGTTCAGGAATGGAATGGAAAGACGTAAAATATTTATGTGAAATAGGAGCTGCGACTTCCCACAACTGCAGGGGAGTCCTGAGAATTGACAATAAGCTATTCGATGTCTCCTTCCTCGATATTTTCGATACATGAATCGATAACGTCAAGGGATAACGGACCGGTTATTTCGGTTGCGTCTTTACCGTCATACAGATAGACGAAAGGATAACCGGTACAGGAGTCCCCCGGAAACTTGAACACATAGGCTTCCTGGCCTTCATAAATACCAAGGTATTCGAAGGTGTCACCGTATTGCTCAATAAGTACACGGGCCTCGTTCTTTACTTGTTCCGGTATATTCATAACGCATAAAAGGCATATTGGAAGCCTCGGTTGCAAAGTTATAAATTATTCTTGAATTACTGATGATTATGGACATAAAAGATTTTACGGAAATGATAAAGCGGAAACGTGACAGGCTGGACAGTATGATGCGCCGCAAAATGCCAGTCATGGTAGGACGAATGGCCAAAGACCATTTTCAGGATAACTTCCGGCAGGGTGGATTTGTCAATGGCGGTCTTCACCCTTGGCCCAAAGCCAAACGGCTGTCCTCGGGAGGTTCCGATGCCGCCAGCAATTATGGAACGCTGCTCTCCGGCAGGAAACATCTGTTCAAATCGGTCGGATATACACCTGCAGACTACCGGGTAAGGGTATTCAACGAGGTGGTCTATGCACCCATCAACAACTGGGGCGGGGAAATCGATGTCACCGTCACAGACCGCATGAGGCGCTTTGCATGGGCCAAGTTCTACAAGGCTTCGGGAAAAAGAAAAAAAACCGGCACAGGGCAAAAGAAACGCGTCAAACGACGTTCCAAGCCGAAGGAACTGAATCCGCAGGCACAGTTCTGGAGGAACATGGCGCTTACCCAAAAAAAGAAACTGCACATCCGCATCCCGCAGCGCCAGTTCATGGGCGAAAGCGAAGAATTGAACCGGCGTATCCGGGAAAAGGTGGACCAGGAAATTACCAACATTTTAAACCAATAACGATATGGACGAAATTTTTATCGCAATCATGGAACAGATTGCACAGGAAATGCCGGAACTCTCTCTCATCGACGAGGACTACGGACAATTGGAAATGGGAGCAGAAGAAGACCAGTACCCGGTCACTTTCCCTTGTGTATTAATCGGAAATACAAACTCCGACTGGCACGACCTCGGATACGGGGCACAGAAAAGCGAATCCGCACTGACCGTCCGGCTGGCCATCGATTGTTACGACGATACAAGCTACGCATCCGGCACGTATGACAAGGTGAGGGAAAGGCAGCAGCTGGCCAAGAAATTATACAAGTCGCTGCAGTGTCTGCAATGCACGGACAACGCTTCGCCGCTGGTACGCGAGAAAAGCCGTTCGTATGCCATGCCGCATTACATCAAGGTCTATGAAATGACGTTCTCATTCACACTGCACGATGAATCGGCCATGCCGTCATCTTATGGGGAATAGTTCCAGCTGGGCGGCAGTCAGACGGGGGGCTTTCACCTTGGGAACAGGCTTCAGATTGTAGTCTGTTCCCTCACGTGATTTCCGGCGGATGATGGTCATGATACGTTCCTCGGATATAAAGAATTCGCGCTCCGACAACACTTTTAAAGCATCGTCGAACCGCAACCGCTGTATTTCTGTCCAATAGTAGTAACGACGGCATAGTGCCTCGTCACGCAGCTTGATCAGTTCTTTATCCCGTCCTTTGCCCATACATTTTATTTCTCTTACAAAAATAACTGATTTCCATCTATTTTAAGAACAAAAGCGCCGCAATTATAACAACTGCGGCGCTTTCTGTTTATAGGGTTAACGGGTTTCGGCTACAAACGGCAGAAACTGGGTTCAATGCGGGTCCATACGCCGTTTTCAGGGTTGCGGCGGCTGAAGTAGTAGTTGGTGGCATTGCGCTGCACTACATTAGCTTCCTTGAACAGGCGCATGATGTCTGCATACTCTTCATCGAACTTATCTTCCAGTTCATACAGCTTTGAAATGCTCTTGTAGTCCAGGTCGCCCATCTTGTTGCGCTCCAGCAGGGTCATGGCCATCTGATACATCGGATCATCAGAACCTTTCTCGCTGTTCTGCATGTAGCGCTTCAAATAGTCAATCAGACGGTCGGCTGCCATGTCGGCTCGTTCATCGAAGCCTTTCACCTTGTTGCTTTTCACTTCCAGACGGAAGTCTCCGTCCGTAATGGTATAGCTGCGCTGTTCGTCGCTTTTCACCTGGCCGTATTCCTTCATCACCTTGGTAAAGGCATCGGCTTCTTTTTCCAGCCATCCGCGGAACCCGGTCACGGCATTCACCATCTCAAGAACGTTGGTCTTTACTTCGTGCATAAACTCACCGCGTAATGCCTCGTAAGTTTCACGACGGGCGATGCGGTCTTCTTTCTCTTCTTGCTGCAGCTGGGCCATGAGGGCTGCTCGCTGTTCTTTACTCAGGGACTTGATGTCCACACTTTGATTGTTCTTTTCCATTTTAAATCATTTTAGTTGTTAATCAGCTATTACTTTGTCATCCTTCAGCAGCAAAGCGAATGTCCTGTCTCTTTCTGCTTTGGTTTCAAACTTCTTGTATGTCTTCCAGCCACCGTTTATGCCGGTACACATCTTTATCCTCGGGCCTGGATAATCATCCTTTCGTATTATACAGAACCCCGCTTTTATCAGCTTGTCTTGGTCATCTATCCTCATAATCATCCTGCTTTTCCGGTTCATCGTCTATCAGCATGGCCTCCCCATTGGCATACGCCCAGTCGGCCAGTTCGTTGAAAAACTCCGCTGCATCCTGGTTCTCCATATCGGATGTCGTAAGGGTCACGTCTTTTCTTATGCGCTCAAGCGCTTCATGTGCTTTTTTATCCATATTGCTCTATTTATCGGTTAAACCTCCTTTTCGTTGGATAGCCCGCAGTTTGATGGCCAGTTGTTCCAGCTCGGCTGTACTAACCTGAACAAAGGGCTTGCCGGCTATCCGGGGGTTGTTGCAGAATTCGTTCACCCGGTTCCAGTCGGTGGTGTCTATACCCAACTGTTGCATCAGCTTCAGGCAGACGCTGCGTTTCCGTCGCAGTTCCTCGCGAAGTTTCTGCCGCCATTCGTCTTGTCCGCTCAGTTTCTCCAGAGCAGTACAACAAACTTCATACTCCTTGGCCGTCATTTCCTTCAGACTGTCTGTCCGGTTCCACGTGTACTGCAGCACGATTTGTTTTTTGAATTCCTCCCGATCGCCCTGATAAGGCAGTTTGTTGAACAATGCATAGAACCGGGCGAAATTGGTTACTTCCTGTGCCATATCATCCTTTCACTTTTTTCTCCACTGAAAGAATTGCCAAACTTATCATCATAAGTTTTACAGACTGGCTGTCCTCTTCAAACAAATCAATATCCGCAACCACAGGCTCACCGCTCATGGTGTTCCATATTTGCTCTACCTCTTTCGTCTTCTTTTGATTCATCAAAAAGAGATACGCGTCATACTCGGAACGGTCAAATTCAAATACGACCTGAACTTTCTGTTTTTCTTCCATACATTCACTATTAAAAGGTTATTCAAACAATACTTTAATGCCACACGAACTGGCTACGTCAAGCTCCAGTTTGGCTCCCTTGCTCAGTTCCCAGTCCTTCAGCATGTAGATATAGTCACAAGCCAGCAACAGGGCAATGTCGGCCCGCATGTGGGCTCTCCAATGAGCTTCATCCGGCAATCCGTTCCTGAAAGGGTTTACAGGATCATAGCCTTGTGCCATCAGTTTCTCCTCGGCACGGCTGAAGGCTTCCTTGCGCTCATTCATATCATAGTGCGCGATGGCTCCGCTGATGTACACTTTCCCGGCACCGGTCGCTTCACCACGTTGAAAAGCCTTGTGTCGTTCCCACCGTTCCGGAACCACCACACTGTAGTTGCACGATTGGCAGCAGCAGCCTTCTTCTTTCACCGGGAACGGATTGTATCCGTAGCCCTCATACTCTTTGCCGCAGATGCAGCACACTTTCTTTTCTTCTTTCTTTTCCATCACTTCAAATCTTTAATGTTTATTTGGCAGGACGGATGCCATACCTGAATATTCCGAGCAAACATCACATCCCTGGTTTCTATCACTACGTGTCCCTTTGTCTTGGCCCTGCGCAGACGGAGGTCGCTTTGTATGTTACGTTCTACCCAATCGTCCACCACGGCCTCCGCTTCCTGTTCTTTCAGGAGTATCTGGTACAGCTTATTCTCCCATTCCATCATTCAAATAATCCTCCATATTATCGTCCTTCAATGTTTTGGCAGCACCTTCTTCCCATATCACGTAGGGCTCACCGGGCCGCTCCATAAAGCGGCTTTTGCACCAGGCTTTGAAACAGCTTACCATGATTTTCACATCGGCATCATATTCCACCTTGCGGGCGCTTCTACCTGCCGGATGAAGCCCCTCGGCATGGCTGATGAAGATAAACAGTTTCTTGGGATGACGTTCCTTGAACTCCTTGTAGGTTTTGTAGTTCAAGCCGCTGTATTGGAAGCTGTCGATAATCACGATTCCGGGACTGCCTCTGCGCCGTAACCGTTCCTCCAATTGCTCCATCGGTTCCCGGTCAAGGATAATCAGCTTCTTTTTCACTTCACCCATCTTGTGCCGTTTCAGGCTCATCTGGAACGACAAACCGGTACTTTCTTCCAAACTGTCATAAATTACGCGTCCGAAGCTACACAGGTACTTGGCCAGCTGCATCACAAAGCTGCTCTTACCGTTTCCGCTGGCTCCCCAAATAATCCACACGCCGCTCTTGGCCGGGTTGCCTATCGAGGTTTGCCAGTCCCCGGAAAACTCGAACCGGGGAATCTTCATGTTCAGCACCTCACCGGGACTGTAGGCTCTCTTCAGTTTCACGGTTACCTCCTTTCAATTCTTCAATAAGAGCATCAGCATAGTCCACAGCAAGTCTGGCAACTTGTTTTATAGACATTATACCTGATGAATTGCTTCTTACTACCGGAAGCATGCTTTTGGCAATTTCATATCTGCGCTGTTCCCAGTCTATCTCATTCGCTTTTCTCATCTCGCGATGGATACCGATAACAGCATCCATCGCTTGCATTTCTATCTTGCTTATCATGCCTGCATCCTCCTTAATTTTTCGATTTCGGTATATACGCGCCGCAAGCCGCCTCCGGTGCTATGAACAATCTTGGCAATGTCGGCACCGTCCGGGGCATTGATTTTTGCGACGATGGCAGCCTGTGCCTTCAGAAACTTTTCGCGTTCCTGCGCATCGTCCGGGGTCACCTTGCTGTAGGAGTCACCGTAGCGGCTCAACATTTCGGTATAGCCCACCTTCTTGCCTTCGATGGCGCGGTTGATCTTCTCCTTTAATCCGTCGGCACCCATCATATACCAGGCACAGCAGCGTTCCGTAGCGTTCCAAAGCGCCTTTAACTCCAGGAAGGCTTCATACTGCAGGTCCCCGGCTTCATCCAGGATAACCAGGGGCGTATCAATCGTGCGCAGGTAGGCCACCAGATCCTCATACACGTCGCTATAGCGTCCGTTGCTGGTCACACCGAATTCCTTGGCAATGTAGCGTATCAGCTTCAGTTTGGTCTTCACCTGGCTGCAGTCCACATATACGGCGTGCTTGTGCTGCTTCACGTAAGCTTTCGCTGTAAAGGTCTTGCCGATATTGGGCATATCGCACAGGATGGCACTCAGCCCGCTTCCCTGGCACACTTCCAGCTGCTTGCTCACAAACACGTAGGTCGGGGTCTGTGCTGCCAGCCAAGGTATTTCTGTACGCAGTTGCACGCCTAATCTTCGGGCTATACCTACCCAGTTGGCATCACTGACCTGCTTTTCATAATTGCCCCGCTTGATGGCATTGTAAACGCTGGGGGCTATGCCCAGTGCCGTGGCATGGCGGTTGTCACTGGGATAATTTTCACGGTCGGCGGCTATCGCTGCCACAATACGTTGCTTTACTTCATTTGTTATTTCCATTTGAATGCTGTTTTAAATTCGTTCTAACGTCGTTAATTATATCTTGGCTACTGCATCATGCTCGAAGGCACTGATGTCCATATAGGCTGAGTAATCTTCTTCCTCGGCTTGTGCAGGAAGGGGAACGGCTTCCGCCTGTACCTCTGTTATCAGCTTTGCCTCCTCTTTGGCAAGGATGCCCACACGCTTGATCTTGCCGTCCTTCATCATCTTGTCGAATTGAGCTACATACTTGGACTGTTCGGTATAGGCTGCCTTGTCGTACTCGGTCTGCTCGGCTGTATTCTCATTGTAACGGGCTACGGGCTTGCAGGTGGCGATATATCGTCCGTTCTGGTAGATATATACCTCGTTGATGGTTCCGTCGGCATCGGGCAGATAATAGGCATCTACCTTGTAGTTCCTCGGCTCCAGCTTTTCGATGATTTCCGGGCTGGGCAGTCCGTATTGGTTGTACATCACCGTGCAGTAGGTGTTCTGCCGGATGGTTGTTTCGGTGTGCTGTCCGATGAACCGGTAAAGAACGGCCTTGTCCCAAGGTGCAAGGTTCGGGTTCTGATGGGCGCAAAGCACATCCCAACGGCTCATGCCCGGATAGCGCTTTTGGTTGGGGTGAGGCTGTGCGTTGAAGGTCTCAATGGCGCGTATATCATCGGCTACCAATTCTTCATAACTATAGGTCTTCACCTTGTAGGTGTTGTTCTTTTCGTCATACACCTTTTCTTCCTTCGGGCGGTTGGCCTCCAGCTTGGCATACCATCGGCCGATACCTACCTGCGTGCGTTTCTCCACACCGTATTTCTTTTCGCGGTTCTTGTGCTCGGCACGTTTTTCACGCGAGTTCCCGGGGTTACACCAGCGGATCAGGGGGAAGACGGTACCGGCTTGCATCAATCCGTCGGCAAAGTCGCTTACCAGGTGGTGTTCCACTTCTAACTCGGCGGGGATATACATGCCGTTCCGGTCCAGGGTCTGGAACATGTTTCGCATGCAGTCTAAAAATAACTCGGTAGTCTTGTACCGGTTGTAGGCATATCCCACCACAGCACCGCTCACCACATCGTAGGCATAATAGGCTTTCACTCGGTTGCCATCCTTCATTGGGCGCGGCAGGTCGCGGTCGTCAAGAGAAACCTTACTCAAGGAATATTCACCGATGCTGCGCAGATGATAAGGACGGTAGGCATTGTTGAAATCCCATTGGCTCATGTGCAGCTTACCGCGAAGGGCCTTGTTCTTGGGGTTGTTCAGGTAGTTGGCTACTGTGGCCGGGCTCAATACCAGCGGATTTCCATCCTTGTCGGTAAAGTCTGCCGGATTCAACACCTCGCCGGTTTCGGGGTCATATAGCTCCAGTTCTCCTTGCACAAATAGATTGTACTGTTCCCACACGGTGGTATTGAAGGGCTGCTCCGGTTGGGCATCGATGCTCAGCAGCAGGCGTTCAATGTCATAGGTCACTTTCCGGCGGTTCTGGTTCATGAACTTGCGGCTGATAAGGCTTTCATAGCCGTTGGCCTTGAAGTCATTCACACGCTTCTTGAAGCGGTTGGAACTGACAGGCAAGGTATGTCCGAACTCTGCTTGGTAGTAACTGATGGCTCCTGCCAGTTCGCCCCAGTTCACCGGCCCGGCCTTCATGGCCTTTCGCATAAACGTGGCATCCTCCATGGCACGCATCACTGCCTCAATTACCGAAGCGTTTACCGTATATTCTTGGATGTGTTCCGGTGGCAGTGTATCTCCGTTGTCAAAACGGAACCGGGTGTAAAATTCCCGGGCTTTCGCATCGATGTGGTAATGGCTGCCGAGCCAGTTTCTTATTACGTCTTCTTTCATATCTCCGTATTTTAGTTTTATCCTTTCCTGAAACCGTAGGGGCATGGTGGCTATTTCTACCAAAACGTAACCTCCCAGACCTCTTCCGGATCGAACTACATTGATTTTCTCCTTTGCCGCTAACTTCTTGTAATTGGGTATCGACATGATGGGAGCAAGTTCTTCTTCGGAAAGAGTGGAAGGATGAACTCCTTTCAGCGTGCGGCTTCTGCTGTAGTCTGCCTTTCCGTTCACCATCACCGGTCGGTCATCGTAAGTCAGGTCATTGTAGGATATGCACAATATCTTTCCATAATACTCCATTTCATTTCTATTTATAAGGCAGATGCCATCTGTTGGGTCTCGTGCTGCAGCTGCATGAAATCCGATACAAATTCACATTGGTAGGTTTCAGTCCGTTTTCCGTCCACGTACACATCCACATCATTGGTCTTTCTGTGGACCACGAGTTTTACACGGGGACCGAAAGTGCAGGTCATGGTCTTCTCGCACTCCTCGAAGGTGGTTTCGCAGTTCGGGATGAAGTTCCCGTCAGTCAGTTTGCCGCCTCGCTTCAGGGCAAGAGTGCGTATCCGGCGCGCCTGATCGCTGTCACGGACAAAATTCAGTGCTTGCCACACAGCCTGACGGCTGCATCCGAATGTCTTCATCAAGAAGGTCTTGGTCTCGTTATCTGTCAAAATCTGCTTTCTCATATCGTCATACTTTTTAATCGTTATCGTTCGTTCAAAGGTTTTCAACGGCTTCCGCTATTTCCTAATCACCCGTCAGTATTTCATGAAGGCGTGTCCCTTTCTGCAGTTCTTCGACCAGCACCTGCATCGCTTCCTCACACACACAGCTCACATTCTCTATCACCCGGTAGGCATCCGAGTTGCTTATCTCATCCTCCGTCATGAATTGTCCAGCCAGCTCCATCGCCTGGTCGGCAATATTCTGCGTATGTGCCGTACTGCCTATCATCGTGCGCAACTTCTGTTTGAACAGACTCTCTGCTGTTCTCGGATTGAAATTCTTTGCCATAACTCTAAATTTTAAAAGTTTATATCGTGGGGCGCGGGGAATCGAACCCCGACGGCTTTCTACGCTTTCTTATTTCGATTTACCAACTCTCCGGCCGTGCCTGCCGCCCCTGCCCGTCTTTCCGGGCTGCCAGTTATCCGGCAATCTATTTGCCTTGTTCTTCTATCATCGAAAGGACAACCATCCTGTCTTCATCCCAAAGCGGAAGCCCCAATTCAATGGTCCGTTTCACCACTTCCATCTCACCGACCAGCCCTACCGCTTCTTTGCGGAAATCGGTATCGTCATACGCATGTGCCTTGCCAATCAGAAAATCGGTCAGGTTGTCGATAACTTCCTTTTGACGTTCACATTTCATTTCATAGTTCAGCACTCGCACATGAACATCGCGGATAATCCGGCTGTCCCCATGTTTCTTGAAATCTTTGCAGAACTCATCCTTGTTCATCGAAGTGTTCAGATAAACCGCATGGATGTAATCAAAATCCTCTGCTGTAGGGGTTATCCCCGTCCGTTCCATAAATTCTTGCTGTGTCATAAACTCACTTATTTTATTGTATTATTCTGCATCTTCAATTTTGAAAGAAAAGCACTTATCCGCCAATACTCTTTTTACAAAGTCTAAGTCGTATCTATCAGCTGAAAAGAAAACTGCCTGATAATCTACACTGGGATAAGCCTTGATTGCTGTTGTATCTACCATCTTCTTGACCAGTCCGTAAAGAGCTTCGGCGGTCTCGGCTGTTGCTTGAGCTATAATTACTTTTGCTTTCATTTTCTTTAATCCTTAAAATTCGCTAATCACACGCCTTTTTTGTATATTTGGCGCGCTGTTTACATCTTAAACACGCTGCAAATATATAGAATTATTTCAATACATCAAACTAAATATGGAAGAAAATCAATATAAGGATATGAATTTTATAGAAAGACTTCAATATTTCATGGAGAAAAAGGGCATAAATGACAATCAAATGACTGTTAATGCCGGTCTTTCTGTTGGACTTATTGGGAAAGCAAAGGTGTCTGGCAAAGGCATGAGCTCAATGAATATTGAAAAAATTCTATTAGCCTATCCGGAATTATCTGCCGATTGGTTACTTACTGGTGCAGGAAGCATGTTGAAAGATGATTTGAACGGCATTAAAACAATAGACGAAGCAAATTCTTCGACTCTGCCTACCACATCTATGAACCCATCCATCGGTACACCATACTACGATGTGGACTTTATCGGGGGCTTTGATGAAGTGTTTAATTCACAGGTAAACATACCTGCCACCAACATTGTAATAAGGGGATTCGAAAAAGCCAGCCTTTGGTGCAATGTCACCGGGCACTCCATGGAACCCAAAATAAACCATGGCGACATCATTGCCCTGCACCAATGCACACTCAACGACATCCAATATGGCGAAATCTATGCAGTGGTGTTGGATACCATCCGCACCATTAAAATCCTCCGCAGGTCGCCGGATCCGGACAAGCTGCGCTTCATCCCCATCAACACCAATGACTACGATGAACAGGAATTCGACAAATCACGCATCATCAATGTCTTTGAAGTAATCGGAAGTATCAGCAAGTTCTTCTAAGTGGTACACGCATGCCTCCTACAGAAGGCTAAAAAAGGACGCACGCACACACTTTTGAAGGAATTTACCTGAAGCAAACTCGTAAATACACTGTAAATCAAAGGATTTATTTTATTATAATAAGGTATATCACACAAACAAGTGTCGTTTTTCCTCTCTGAAAACAGAGAAAAACGGCACTTGCTTTCATTTATAACATAGTTTCCTATTTCGGGCGTACCCTCTGAGAACTGAAAAAGTAACCCCTAAAGTAACCCCTAACTTAAAGAAGTAGTAACCCCTAACAGTAACCCCAATAGTAACCCCTAACCAAATAAAACCAACCGTAGGGGCATAAAAAAAGGGAGCCATAAGCTCCCCAATCAGCATTCAAAGAAATAACGCCTACAAGCCTTTCTAACGGCGCTATTATATCGTTCTAACCATTCCCTTACTACCACCCGAGATGAGCGTAGATTGCTTAATTATAGCCTTTTTCGTGCATATTGTGCCGTTACCAGACAGCCCGGCATGAAGCAGGTAATTCTTGGTTGCCCCCACCTGATCTGCCGTCAGAACCGTATAAACAGCCGATATACTGCTGAAATACCAATCTTTCTGCTTCGTCCCGTCTATTTTATGCAGCAAATGCACATGAATCACTTTTGCCATATTCGTTTCTATTATGCTGCAAATATACCAAATAATACTTATTTGGAAGAATTTTAAGGCAACATCTTTAAAAATAGGCACAAAAAAACGGCCACACAGCCGTTCACACCATCATATAACAAAATCCATCAACCCAGCCATAAAACGGCCACACAGCCGAAAATAAAACCCTTCCAGGCCGTTTTAGCCCCATCTGCAAGCCCGATGTAAAGCAATCCCCCGAATATCCGAAGAAAAGCCCCTCAAACGTAAAGCAGATGTAAGCCATGTAAAGAGAAAAACCGCTTCGAAATATTCAGCCCATTTTCCCGATCATGCCTAAACCCTTTGGTTTTCAAAACCTTTCGCCCATTTTTCCCGACCATTGAAAAAACCGCTTCGTTCTATGCCCCATACATTGTCGGTATCTGCAGGAGCTTCCGCCGACTTTATATTACCCGGTCCCTTTGTCGGTATATCTTCCTCCGAATGGATAATCAGCCCCTTTTTCCCCAATGAAGTCAGTTCATCGATAAGATAGGCATCCACCTCATCCCGTACGGGCAAGGAAGATCCGCCATTGGCAACAATCCATTCGTAGGCTTCCTGAGCAGTCATCAGTTCTTTTATTTCGGGATGTACATCGGACGGACGTTCGAGGAACGTAGGAGAAGTTATAATCTCCTCTCCTGCTACAACCGACTTCTTCATGCAGTCTGCACGTCCCAGTTCACGGCCATTCAATAAGCCATCCTTATTATCATCATAAAAGTTACCGGACAAATAAGCGCTGAAATGCTCGTTATATCGGGTAAAGGGAGCCGTTGCGCCTAACTTCTTGCCATCGTAATTATCTGTAGTTCCTACTATAAAATAATTATTCCGAATATCGGCATCCGATTTCTGCTGAGTATCTCCCATAATATAAGCACCGCCGTTTCCCCAATTATAAAGGACATTGTTTACAAACTGATTCAGTCCTTTCACTTTCGGATTACGGGTTTTATTGTCTATATACAGATTCCGGTACAAAGTAACTCCATCGTTTATCGTGGTCTGGATAAGTCCACCACAAGAATGAGGTTGCAATCCCTGCCCTATGAACGAGTTCTGTATCATGATATTCCGAGGCTGATCTGCGGGCTTTTTAGGATCTCCATTGATGGAGAAACATTCATCGCGTCCCCAAGTTACAGACATATGGTCGAAAATCATATCCGAACCATAGGCGATACCGACTGCATCTTTACCTTCACGGCCGTTCATGCCCATTCGTACACGTAAATAACGACATATCAAATTGTCCGCTCCCGAAAAGGAAACCCGGTTGCCATACACGACAACTCCGTCACCCGGAGCTGTCTGTGCTGCAATTGCCAAGTTCTTTGAGAAGTCGAGAGGAGACTCTAATTTGATTACCCCTGCAACCTTAAATACAATAATACGGTTGGGCTTACTGACGGCATCACGTAAAGAACCTCTGCCCGAATCTGCCAAAGTCGTTACTTGATATACTTCACCCGTTCTGCCACCTGTAGCATGCCGCCCATATCCTTCCGCACCGGGAAAGGCCAGTACCTCACCATAATCCGGGAAAGAAACACCAGGGTTATCTTTCCCTTCATCTTGGCCGCAAGCCAACAAAGCCCATGCAAGGCAAAAGAATCCTATCAAATTCATATTATATCTCATTAATTAGAGTATTAAATTTACAAATAATTAATCCAAAACTTTAATCCAACGGGGATCACCGTATTCTGATTTATAAATGACTGACTCTGCATCAACTACAGTAAAATCATTTTCCTCAACATTACGGAATAATGAAGCATCATCCGTATCCAATGAAATCAGTGTCAAACCGGCATCAGACATCTTTTCAAAATCCGATGTACAATAGTTGACTTTCGAATTTAAATTAATACTGCCTGCATCAAGCACTTTACTTTTACTGCTGCCAAAGACACAATTACTTACCGACAAGTTTAGCGGCGCAGTCAATTTGGAGAAATTCCCAACAGCCCTATAAGTGTTTTTGCCATCCTTATTTGAGCCCCAATTATAGAAAGTACAATTAGAAATAACAACTTTGTTACCGGCCGCAATAGGGATATCAGCAGTAGGTGCTCCAAACACACCCGGTGAAATATAGAACTCATAGAATGTGGAATTAGTGACGGAGACATCATTCCATACATTAGAGCCTTTATTTATAGCATGAATAAAACCGAATTGTTTTGTTACATTTTTTGTATCATTAATACCGGAAACCAAACAATTATCTATACGGATATGGTTGATTGTGGTTACTCCTTCACTGGCATCACTCATCATTAAAACGGTAGATGGTAAAACTATATCCGAGTTTGTAATTTCAAATCTGTCTATTGTAAAATCAGTACCGGTATTGTGTTTCCCTATATTCAACAAACGTGTTTTACTACCTTTACTAGGCTTACTCTCAGTCCATGTTTCCTTAATATTCACATTATCAACAATAAAATATTCAATATTCGGCATATTGCCAACTTCCGGTTTCACAATGAAGCCCCCCTCGCGAATGTACAAGGTAGGACGTTCTCCCGGGTTAGCAAGAAGAGCAATGCTTTTGGTCAATTTAATATCGCTGGTTTTCGCAGCGACTTCCCCGCCTGTTGTCAGGTAATAATCAACGCCATTCTTCAATTGGAAAACAAGAGCCTGCTTACTTGTATCATCCATACCGGCCTTAATCTTATCCATCAAATCAACTCCATCTTCCACCACAACTGCATCGGTAGGCATTCCTGCAGTGGTAAATCTCTGTTGATTATATTTTTCTGCTCCTTCCGGTGCAGCACTGTTTGTCAAAGCCACATAATAAGTAGTACGAGGAGTTAATCCTGTAATCGTATATTGTCCGGCAGAAGCATCTTCCAAACTAATTTGTTTTTCCTCTGTAGTTCCTTCTTCCCATATCGCCAATCCGTCAACCGGATTTTTTTCCGATACCACCCATTTAATTTCCACGGAAGTCTCATTAATCTGCGAACCTTCCACAGCATACAGTATTTTCGGAATAGTACGGGACAAAGTTGAAATGGAAGAACCCATTTCCGTCCAATTCGATGTTATAGCAAGAGATTCATTATTAGCTCTGACACGGGCATAAAATTTAGTCTCATAACGTAAATTCGCAAACGTACATTTGCCCTTCTCCACTGTCTGTGTTTCAATATTTTCCGGCTGAAACATGGCATCCTGAGAAAGCTCTACCGTATATGAAGTTGCTTCGCCGGATGTTCTCCAAGCCAGCGTTATAGTATTGCTTTCTGCAAAACAGGACGAAGCAATAAAGGAAGGTCTGAATAAACGGGGCATCTCTGTCGTCTCGTCTTCACATGCTATACAAGCAAACAGACAGAAAAGTAAAAGCGGCACTATATATTTTGTTTTCATCCTACTGTTAGTTTTAATATCCATAATAATTTTTCAATAATCCCTGATGGCTTGACAATGCGTCCGGCGGTATAGGAACCAAATAGCGTACCGGATCCGTTTCGGGATTCACAGCCCCGGCATTCGATGCATTAATATAGCCATAGAAAGAATGCAGAATACGGGCAGACGGTTCCCACCGGCGAGGACTGGCGTTTTTAACTTGCGTACAATATTGAACACACATATCTACACGCGAGTAACCGGAAGGATTTTGGGAAGGATATGCAGGTAGCGCCTCATCATAAGAATTGATGTCCCCTTCTTTGTACCAATCCATTGTTTCGGCTACACATACCGGGAACAGCGTTTTATCCGCCGGTACCATTTTATAATAGGCTACAGCCGGATAAGAATCAAAGCGTGCATCATAAGTAGGATTTTCAAAAGGAGTTTCCGTATTTTCATACTGCTTAGTACGGGCTACTTTACCCAATTCAATCCAATCGAAATACAAATTATATAATGTTTTTCCATACAGATTCCAACGTGCCAAATCGTAACGTCTATGCTTTTCTCCGCCAAATTCCCAGGCACGTTCCTGAACAATAGCATTGAAGAAATCTTCTTTTGTCCCCAAAGCATCCACATAAGCCTCTACCTTTTCAGCATGGTCTTTTTCTGCAAAAGCCCTTTTACGCACCTGCTTCAAGGCATCCTTAGCTTCGGTCGTCGGCCCGTCATGGTTTTCATTGGCAGCTTCCGCATACATCAACAACACATCGGCATAGCGCATATACGTATAATTGATCCCTGTACCTTTATTAGATGTACTGCCCAACGGTGATTCCATAAATAGACGGTTCCATTTGCCACAACCAACATTAAGTTCGGAAAATGGCTTCTGAATAATAGAACTCATTCCTGAATTTTCATAACGGAATATCTCACAAGTCAATAATTCGTTAAAAATTCGCCACGCCTAAGCGGCTCTGGCAGTAAATAAAATGAGTTCTTTGAAAAGTTTGTCA
>NZ_JBCODG010000081.1:0-20502 GCF_040928965.1 Bacteroides sp. 2201st1_D9_2201SCRN_220225
GAGTTCGATGGCTCAGGCAGGGACGTTGTCGCAGAACTCGGTGCGTTGCATCTTCAGAGACTCGCAGGGCGGAATGTGGCTGGGTACATACTGGGGAGGATTGAATTACTATCATCCTTTGTGCAACCGTTTCCAGCAGATTAAACATATTCCTTTCTCCAATTCGCTCAGTGATAATGTTGTCAGTTGCATTGTAGAGGATAAAAAGAACAATTTATGGATCGGAACAAGTGACGGTGGTCTGAACTTCTATGATAATACGGCGAAAACTTATAAGAATTATTTGTTTAATCCGGATATATCGGAAGGTGTTCCTTTTAAAGACGTTAAAACGGTATATGTAGATGAAGCATCGGATAAGATATATGTAGGCGCCCACGCTGGCGGTATGATGGTGTTGCATCGTAAAACCGGAAGAAAGGAGTTTTATAATCAGCAAAACGGGGGCTTGCCGAGCAATCATATTTATTCTATTATATCCGATGGGAAAGACGGTCTTTGGATAGCTTCTCTGGACTATTTGTTTCATTTTGATATTGCCGGAAAACGCTTTACCGTTATAAATGAAGATGTGGAAGGGCATCCGATTCAAAAAAAGAACCGTTTGCTATTTAGGGATTCCCGTAAGCGCATCTGGATAGGTGGGGAGAAGGGACTTTCCGTTTATAATCAGGCGGGGATGGCTTTGCAGGCCAATACGGATTTTCGTATAACTCCGGTATTGCAACAGTCTTTTGTGAATTGTATCTACGAGTCTTTATCCGGTTCTATATGGGTAGGTACCCGTGACGGGCTTTTTGCCTTGAAGGAAGCGGATAAGGAGTTGCAGCAATATACAACGGACGACGGTTTGCCAAGCAATGTTATCTATGGAATACTGGAAGACAGTTACGGGCGCTTGTGGGTCAGTACCAATCAGGGACTGAGTTGTTTTGACCCGGAGAACCGTAAAATGCGCAATTTTACAATAGTGGACGGGCTGCAGAGCAATCAGTTTAATGCCGGTTCTTATTGCCGCATCGGCAATGGCAATATGTTGTTCGGCGGCATTAACGGCATCACCATGTTCCGTCCCGAAACCCTGATAGACAACCCTTATACTCCGAAACCGGTAATCAATAAGCTTTTTGTTTTTAACAAGGAGGTGCTTCCGAATGATGAAACCGGAATACTGAAAGAGAATATAGAGAGTGTTAACCACATAACTCTGAAATCTTCCCAAAACTCGTTTTCCCTTTCCTTTGTCGTTTCCAACTACATAGCCGGCAAGCACAATACGTTTGCCTATAAGTTGAAGGGATATCATGATGAATGGTATAAACAGGGAGACATAAGTCCGGTGTCGTACTCCAACTTGCCGGCAGGAGATTATACCTTCCTTTTAAAGGCAGCCAATAATGACGGAAAGTGGAGCGGGGAGGTAGAGGCTCTTCACATCCGTGTCCTTCCGGTCTGGTATCGCACGTGGTGGGCCTTTTTGATTTTTGCGTTGTTTTTTATTTTGTTGGTTTTTGCTGTGTTCCGTTTCTTCTGGTTGCGTAAGAGTATGCAGACAGAAATCCGTATGGAGCGGCTTGACAGGGAAAAAAAGGAAGAAATCAGCCAGATGAAAATCCGTTTTTATGTGAATATCTCACATGAGTTACGTACTCCGTTGACTTTGATTATTTCTCCTTTGCAAGAGTTGCTCAGTAGTGTCACCGGGCATTGGGAGCGCGAAAAGCTGTTGTATATTCAGCGGAATGCAAGAAGACTGTTGCATTTGGTCAATCAACTGATGGACTACCGGCGTGCCGAATTGGGTATTTTTGAGTTGAGGCCGAGTTATGCCAATGCATATAAAAGGGTATTGAACAGCTTTTTAAATTACGAGAGTCTGGCAAAGAAAAAGGACATAGACTATAATTTCTATTCGGAATTGCAGGATGAGGATGTGTTGTTTGACGGTACTTATTTGGATTTGATTATCAACAATCTCTTATCCAATGCTTTTAAGTATACGGAAGAAGGGGAGAG
Organism: Bacteroides sp. 2201st1_D9_2201SCRN_220225; assembly: GCF_040928965.1. Classification (NCBI taxonomy): domain Bacteria; kingdom Pseudomonadati; phylum Bacteroidota; class Bacteroidia; order Bacteroidales; family Bacteroidaceae; genus Bacteroides; species Bacteroides sp. 2201st1_D9_2201SCRN_220225. Next base: position 2,017 of record NZ_JBCODG010000081.1, read on the forward strand.
GATTTATGTAAAACTCTACAGAGAAGATAAAAATGTTGTTTTGCAGGTAGCAGATACGGGAGTGGGCATACCAAAGGATAAGCAGCGGAAGATTTTCGAACGTTTTTATCAGGTAGAGAACGTACACGAAGGAAGCGGCATTGGATTATCGCTGGTTCAGCGTCTGGTTGAATTGCATCACGGGCAGATAACATTGGTGAGCGAGGTTGGAAAAGGCTCTACGTTTTCCATTTATATTCCTCAGGACAAGTCGGTGTATACTGCGGAGGAACTTGCGGAGAGCAAGGGAGAGATGGAGGAACAGCGTGTCTATTCGACAAATGCGCATGAGGTTTATACCGATGATGTAGAAACGGAAGTGGCAGAAGCCGGTGAAAAAGAGGCGGGAAGCAGGCATGGAACAATTCTTATAGTGGAAGACAATGAGGAGCTGCGGCGGTATTTGTTCAACGGTCTGTCCGCTCAGTTTAATCTGATAGAGGCGGAGAACGGGCAAAAGGCGTTGGAGGTGCTTAAAGAAAATGACGTAGACCTGATTCTTTCGGATGTTATGATGCCGGTTATGGATGGAGTCAAACTTTGTAAATCGGTGAAACAGAATTTGAGAACCTGTCATATACCGGTGTATCTGTTGTCTGCCAAGGTCGATATAAAGTATCAGTTGCAGGGGTTGCAGGTAGGTGCGGACGATTACATACCCAAACCGTTCTCGATGGATGTATTGATAGCAAAGATTTTGAATATGCTGCGTACCCGCTATCGTATTTTTGAGCATTATTCCAATGCGGCAGAGATAGAACCGGAGAAGATAGCAAACAATGCCATGGATGAGGAACTGTTGAGGAAAGCGATTGCTGTCGTGGAGAAAAACATGAGCAATGTGGAGTTCTCAACGGAGCAGTTTGCCAGCGAGATGAATATGAGCCGTTCCAATCTCCATTTGAAGTTGAAGGCTATAACAGGAAAATCGGCTATTGATTTTATTCATAAAATACGTTTTAACCGTGCTTGTCAGTTATTGAAGGAAGGTAAGTATACGGTTTCTGAAATCAGTTTTATGGTGGGATATAATACTCCTTCTTATTTTTCCGCCCGTTTCAAGAAGTATATCGGTTGTCTTCCTACGGAGTATGGAAAACAGTGACGTATGTATCATTTATGGAATATTATTATGAAGATGTATTTTTTTTCTCCCTTTCTTCTGATACTTGTTCATTCATTGCTTGTGTCATGCAGCCGTACGGGCACACCCGGCTTTACGATAGCGAGGGAAGACAGTTTGCGGTATGAAGGCAAGACTGTTGAACTTTTCAGAATGACTAACAGGAATGGAATGACGGTTAAGGTTACCAATTATGGGGCTTCTTTAACATTTGTTTCCGCTCCTGATAAAGAGGGCGTTTTTGCTCCGGTAGTCTTAGGACTTGACAGCTTGCGATATTATCTGGGCAGACAACCCAAGCTTGGCGCTACGGTAGGGCGTTATGCAAATAGAATAAGGAATGCGGAACTTGTTTTGAATGACCGGGTCTACTATCTGGATAAAAACAATAAAGGGCATTCCATTCATGGTGGCGTCAAGGGATTTCATACCCGGGTTTTTAATACGGATACGTCCTATGTGGTGAAGGATACGGCAGTGATTCGCTTTAGTTATCTGAGTCCTGATGCGGAAGGGGGATTTCCGGGAAATCTGAATATATCGTTGGCTTATAAATTGACGCATGACAATGAAGTGATTCTGGATTACAGGGCATCGACCGACAAGCCGACTGTGGTTAATCTGACAAATCACAGTTATTTCAATTTAACGGGGTGTAAGGAGTCTGTACTGAACCATTATTGTATGATTGACGGGGATTCGATTACACCGGTTGATGCCGCAGGTATTCCTACCGGAGAACTTATGGCGGTGGCGGGTACGGAATACGACTTCAGAACCTTGCAGGCGCTTGGCGGGCGCATTGGAGAACTTAAAAAAGGATATGATACCAATTATAAACTCAATAAGCAGTCGGGAACTTTGGCGCTTGCAGCTAAAATTGTAGAGCCGGAATCCGGTCGGATACTGAAGGCGTATACCACCGAACCGGGTATGCAGTTCTATACTCCGGCAGCTAATCTGGACTATCTGAAAGGGCATGGCAAGCAGTCATATGGGCGGTATTACGGCTTTTGTCTCGAAATGCAACATTTTCCGGATTCGCCTCATAATCCGCATTTTCCGACTACCGTGTTGCTGCCGGGAGAGACTTACCGGCAAACTACGGTCTACAGATTTGAAACATTATCCGAAACAGAATAAATTATTTAATTAAAACATTGGTTATGAAAACGAAAAGCTGGAAAAAGTACATGTGTTTAATGGGTATTTCACTTATGATGATGCCGGCTGTCTGCGCAATGCAAACGGCTGAAGGCGGAAATGCGGACAATCCCGTTAAAAAAACGCGTAGCACTACTTTTATTAGTGGAGAAAAGGCGTGGGAACCCGCAGGAGAAGGCGTGACCCGGCAGATTATGGGGTATGACGGACAGGTAATGCTGGTAAAAGTGAAATTTGAAAAAGGAGCGATAGGTACTCCTCATACTCACTACCATACCCAAACCACTTATGTGGCAAGTGGAAAGTTTGAGTTTACGGTGGGGAATGAGAAGAAAACGGTAAAGGCAGGTGACGGTATTTACATCGAACCTGATATTTTGCACGGATGTGTCTGTCTGGAACCGGGGGTACTTATAGACTGCTTTGCTCCAATGAGAAGTGATTTCTTGAAATGAGTGTTGTATTGATGGGTATTTGACTTTATTAACAGATTTGCAAATCTCTATCCCAAAAGGATAACCCCCTTTGTACATAGCTGTAGGGCTATATATTGTACAAAATTACTCTGTATTATACAAAATTGATATTTGGAAAGTGTAAAAGTGTAACGAATGAAAACAATACTTTTACACTTTTTTTAGCATTTGCAGTAAGTTTGCCCTCGAAAAATTATTTCTAAAGTAGAACCTTAGATTTATTTATTATGTACAAATTAAAAGAACTGTTTTTAATGTTTATCCTCGCCTTTGTGAGCATATCCGCATATGCGCAAAGTCTGACCGTTACCGGTAAGGTCATTGATAGTGAGGGCTATGAAGTAATCGGTGGTAGTGTTACCATTAAAGGCGCCGCCGGCGTTGGAACCGTTACGGATGTAAACGGTAACTACTCCTTAAAAGTAAATGACGCATCCAAAGATGTACTCGTCTTTTCGTACGTGGGTATGACTTCCCAAGAAGTAAAGGTCAATGGTAAGAATGTAATCAATGTAACGTTGAAGGCTGATGCCGTGTTACTGGATGAAGTAGTAGCAATCGGTTATGCCACGGTTAAGCGTAAGGACTTGACTGGGTCTGTGGCATCGGTGAACAGTAAGGAACTTTCCAAAGTGCCGACAAGTGATATTACCCAGGCATTGGCAGGACGTATGGCCGGTGTACAGGTAATGCAGAGTGAAGGTGCGCCGGGAGCTTCTATTTCGATTCGTGTCCGTGGAGGTATTTCTATTACACAGAGCAATGAGCCTCTTTATATTATCGATGGTTTTCCCAGCGAAGATGGTATGTCTACGCTCGACCCTGCTGAAATTGAGACTATCGATATTTTGAAGGATGCGTCTGCTACGGCTATTTATGGAGCTCGTGGTGCTAACGGCGTTGTAGTTATTACTACAAAAAGTGGTGGTAAAGAAGGCAAGGCTACGGTAACTTTTGACAGCTATGTCGGTTTCAAAAAAATAGCCAAGAAATTGGATGTCCTTTCTACGGCAGAGTTTGCAATGTTGGATTATGAACGCCGTGTGTACGATGCTACTACTCAAGAAGATTGGGATAAGGATATTACGGCTTTTGAAACATTGTACGGAAAATATAGTGATATCGGAACTAACTATTCCAATCGTAAAGGGATAGATTGGCAGGATGAAACGTTGGGGCGTACTGCGTTGACTCAAAACTACCGTGTAGGAGTTTCCGGTGGAACAGATAAGCTGAATTACAACTTGGCATATTCTTACTATGATGAAGAGGGTGCTATGGTGTATAGCGGTAATAAAAAACATAACATATCATTCAATATGAATCATAAATTGAATGACCGTTTAAGTGTTAATGCCCGTGTCAGCTATGATCAAATGAAAGTTTATGGTATGGGTACTTCTGAAGGTGGTGACCGTTTTAACAAGATGCAGCATATTTTGCAGTATCGTCCTATGATAGGAATTGGAGGTACAGATGATTTGCTGTTAGGAGATGAAGACCCGATTTTTGTGGACGATACCGGTAATGTAATGCAGAATCCCCTGCTTTCTGCTGCTGAAGAAACCAATGATCGTGAGTATCGTACTTTTCAAGCCAATGGTGGCTTTACTTTAAAGCTTTTTAAAGGATTTTCGTTCCGTAATACAACAGGTATGCGCTACCAGACACGTCGTAATGATATTTTTTACGGTGATAAGTCTATAACGGCAAAGCGTTCCAGTATTAATGGAAGCATTCAAAATCTGGAGAACAGCAGTTTCCAAACATCAAATGTCTTGAATTATACTTGGTCGGGTAAAGGACACGATGTAACAGCCATGGTTGGTCAGGAATACGTAAACCGTTGGAGTCGTAATTTCAAAGCGGCAGCCGCCAATTTCCCGAACGATGATATTGGTTTAGGCGACCTTTCACTGGGATTGCCGACAGCTGTTTCATCTGCTGAAAATTATGATGACAAGCTCCTTTCTTTCTTTACACGTGTTAACTATGGCTTTAAGGATAAATATTTGTTTACCGCTTCTTTCCGTGCAGACGGTTCTTCTAAATTTGGTAAGAATAATAAGTGGGGATATTTCCCGGCTTTTTCTGCAGCCTGGCGTTTGGGAGAAGAAGAATTTATTAAGAATTTGAATGTTTTTTCGGATTTGAAAGTTCGTTTAGGTTATGGTATGGCTGGTAATAATCGTATAGACAGTTATCTGAGTCTGGCAGTATTGAATTCCGTCACTTATCCTAATGGTGATTCTACTCAATCAGGCTATGTACCCAAGCAGATTCCTAATCCGGACCTTAAATGGGAAGCTAACAAGACATTCAATTTCGGTCTTGATTTTGGTTTCTTCAATCAGCGTTTGACTATTTCTCCCGAATTTTATATCAATCGCAGCAGTAATCTGTTGCTGAGTGCAAAATTGCCAACATCGGCAGGTTATGACAGTATGGTCATCAATGCCGGTGAAACAGAAAATAAAGGTATTGATTTGACTATCAACTCAACTAATATTATGACCAAGAACTTTACTTGGAATACTTCTGTAACCTTATCGCACAATAAAAATTCTGTAAAACAGTTGACGGGAGAAGAAGTGCAACTTTGGGAAGCTAATTTCGGATATAGCCAAAACACACATATTATCGGTATAAACCAACCGTTGGGGCAGATGTACGGTTATATTACAGAAGGCTTGTATCAGGTGTCTGATTTTGATTATGATGCAACCACCCAAACTTACACATTGAAAGATGGCATTCCTTATGCAGGCGATAAAGCCAATGTGAAACCCGGTATGTGGAAATTTAAGAATGTAGACGGTAGCGAAGACAATAAAATAACAGAGGAAGACAAGACTGTTATTGGTAATGCGTATCCTAAATTTTATGGCGGTATCAATAATACATTCACTTATAAAGACTTTGATTTGAGCATTTTCTTGACTTATAGCTTTGGCAATGATGTACTTAATGCAACCAAGTTGACTAACACAAAGACGGCTTTGCAGAATAAGAACGTTTTGGCTGCGGCCGATTCTCATAATCGCTGGGTTTTAGTAAATAAGTCAGGTGAATTAATTACCGACCCTCAGGAAATGGCCGAGATTAATAGAGGTAAGACCGTTGCCGCTATCTATGATAATGAAGTAGGTGATACTTATATTCATTCTTGGGCGGTAGAAGACGGTTCCTTCCTGAAACTTAGTAATATCACTTTAGGATATACTTTCCCGAAGAAAATAATCGAAAAGATAGGTATCAGTAAGTTACGTCTTTATGCAACAGGTTCTAATTTATTAACTTGGACTAAATATTCAGGTTTCGATCCGGAAGTATCCACAATGGGTAACGGTTTGACACCAGGCGTTGACTTCGGTGCTTATCCTAAAAGCCGTTCATTTGTTTTCGGTATTAATTTAGCTTTCTAATGAACCTCAAAAAGAAAATACAATGAAAAAATATAAAACAATTGCGCTTGGCGCACTGATTGCAACTGGATTTGCCTCTTGTGAACTGACAGAAAAACCAACTTCTTATTATGAGAAGGATACCTATTTTCAAACAGCCGACCAGGCAAAGATGTCAGTCGTGGGGATTTATGACTGTTTGGCTACAAACAACCATTACGGACAGTTTGAAATGGCTATGCCGGCGTCGGATGACACTTATTATATACAAGGTACTGGTACAGACAATACACGTCGTGATATAGCACATTATATGGTGAAACCGACGAATACTTGGATTGCTGATTTATGGAAGTACAAATATATGGGAATAGACCGGGCTAATTTTGCCATTGAAGGCATTGAAAATATGGCTGGGTATGAAGAAGATACTTCTTTGAAAGAGCTGGTGGCCCAGGCTAAATTTTTACGTGCATTTTTGGCTTTCGATTTAGTGAAATATTGGGGAGATGTTCCATTTAAGACCGACTACACCGCTGGATATGAAAGTGCCTTTAATGGTCGTATAAGCCGTGAGGAGATATATGATTATATTATTGAAGATTTGGACTTTGCGAAAGAAAATCTTCAGAAAGGGAGTGCTTCGCTTTCACCGGAGATACCTTCGCAGGGAGCTGCTCATGCAATGCTGATGCGTGTTTACTTGCAACGGGCAGGTTATAGTTTGCAGCAAGACGGTAGTTTGAACCGACCGGCCGACGACAAGAGAAAGGCCTATTTTGATGCTGTAATTGCCGAATGGACTGCTTTCCAGAATAAAGGTTATCATAACTTTCACCCGGGCGGTTATTTAAAGTTGTTCCAGGGTTATTCCGGAGGGGTTTTGAATTCGATGGAAAATCTGTGGGAGATAGCTTTTAATCCGACAGGAAGTGGTTATAAGGATAACTCCGGTACTTGGGCTACGTATAATGGTCCTGCGGTAGAAGCGCCGGGCAAGGGTGCTCCTGCTGAATCAATGGGACGTGCCAACGCGTTCTTCCGTGTGTTACCTGTCTGGAAAGATTTCTTTGAGGCAAATGATGAGCGTAGAGATGTAATGGTATGTACTTACCAATATAAATGGGATGCCGATAAGAAAGCACATAAGTTGGTTGAAAATAAGAAACTGACGGATTGGTATCCGGGCAAATGGCGTAGGGAGTGGATGCCGAAAGGCTTTGTAGATCCTAATAATACAGGGGTCAATTATTGTCCGTTGCGTTATGCTGATGTAGTATTGATGGCAGCCGAGGCTTATAATGAGATTGGCAATACTCCGGAAGCCTGGAGGTTATTGAATGAAGTAAGACATCGTGCCGGAGCTACTGAAACTAATTCATTGCAGGCATACAAGGCTGCACAGCCTAATCTCTATGAACTTCCCTATTTTAACAGTGGTGATGAGGCAGACAATTTCCGTACTGCTCTTTATTGGGAACGCGGTTTTGAACTGGCTTTTGAAGGTCAGCGTAAATATGACTTATTACGTTGGGGTATTTTGGGTGATGCTTTAAAATTATTCCAAAGCAAAATGGATAAATCGCTAAAAGGCAAATATGTTGCAGGCGACAAATTTATAAAAGGCAAACATGAACTGTTTCCTATACCTTTGGGCGAGTTGCAGGCCAATCCCGCTTTAAAAAATCAGAATAATCCGGGTTATGAATAAATAGGTATTATTGCTATAAACGGCAGGATGCAATGTCCTGTTTGAAATGTTGAAAGATGTTTCGGAGCTGGTTGAAAATAGTAAGCCTGTTTTTTATCAGCTCTGTTAAACATCTTTTCTATTTCAAAGCTATATGATGTTGTGTTGCTGGTTGTGCCATGTAGTGAAATTTTATGAGATGATTGTGGAAAATAGAAACCTTTATAAAAGATGAAGAAAATATCATTATCTTGTTTTGTTGCTGTTGTCGCATTATGCGTATTTTCCGGCTGCTCTCCCAAACAACCGGAAAAAGATTATACCTGGCTGAAACAGGGAATAGAAACGGCTGCGTTACAATTGAAATTTACCGTGGCTGAAATCGGAGATTCAATCCGGTTGCCCCGTTCCATCTGGACGGGCTATGACACGGACTTTTTATGTCGTCAGCTGGATAAGAAACAGTTGACAGGCAAAGACTCTGCCCGGCTGAAACCCATACATGATAATTTGGGCTCCCGCCGTTATTGCTTTTCCATTTACGATTGGACAAGCGGTTTTTTCCCCGGCAATCTTTGGCTCGCTTATCAACTTACCGGCGATGAAAGCTTGAGGGAAAGCGCTGTGAAGTTCACTAATTATCTTTATCCGCTGCGTGAGTATAAAGGTACGCATGATATAGGTTTTATGATGAATTGCAGCTACGGTAACGCCAATCGTTTATCTCCTGCCGACAGCGTCCGCAGTGCATTGATACAAACAGCGGATAACCTGTGCGGCCGTTTCAATCCGGAGATAGGCTGTATCCGTTCCTGGAACTTCGGGAAGTGGAATTTCCCCGTTATCATAGACAATATGATGAACCTGGACCTGCTGTTTTATGCCACTCGCCTGACCGGTGATGATAAATATAAGGAGCTTGCCTTGACACACGCAAGGACTACGATGAAAAATCATTTTAGAGATGATTATTCATCCTACCATGTAGTCAGTTACAATAACGATGGGACGGTGGAAAAAAAGTGCACGCATCAGGGAAAGAGTGACACATCGTCGTGGGCGCGCGGACAAGCATGGGGATTATATGGCTACACATCCTGTTATCGCGAGTCTAAGGATGTGCAATTTTTGCGGCAGGCCGAGAATATAGCCTCGTTAATCATGCGGCGCGTAAAGACGGAAGATGCAGTTCCCTTGTGGGATTATGATGCGCCCGACACGCCTCAGACGCCTCGTGACGCATCTGCTGCCGCTATTACCGCTTCCGCCCTGATAGAACTGAGCACGCTTGTTGAAGACGGACAAGCATATATGGAGTATGCCGGGAAGTTGCTCAAAAGCCTTTCGTCAGACGGGTATTTGGCAAAACCGGGAACCAACCAGGGCTTTGTACTGATGCATTCAACGGGCTCATTGCCGAACGGTTCCGAAATAGATACGCCGCTTAACTATGCCGATTATTATTATCTGGAGGCATTGCTCCGTTATATGCAGGTAAAAGAGATTGATTATAAGCATATTTAAATTCATTATTACCATATCATGAAGACAATAAGATACATTTTTAGCATTTTCTTGCTTATGCTTGCTGTTGTTGCAGACGCACAGCAACTAAGGCAGGAGGCTTTTGAACTGATAAATTTGGATTATCCTGGTTTGGAGAAAGTAAAAGCGGCATGCTCCCGGCAGAAGTGGGAGGTGGCGGCACAGGAACTGTTGAATTATTACCGTAGCCGTACCGGTATTACACATCCGGATATAGACTTGAAAAACCTCACCATATCCAGGGAAGAACAGAAATGGGCGGATGATGCTTTGGAGCATACTTTCTTTGTACATAAAGGCTATCAGCCTTCCTACAACTACGGCAAAGATATCAACTGGGAGTACTGGCCGGTAAAAGACAATGAGTTGCGTTGGCAGCTTCATCGTCATAAGTGGTTTACGCCTATGGGTAAGGCATACCGTATCTCCGGAGATGAGAAATACGCAAAGGAGTGGGTACATCAGTATATGGATTGGGTTCAGAAAAACCCGCTGGTGAACATGAAGCAGGAAGAGTTCGAGCTTGTCAGTGCCGGTGAGGTAAAGGAAGATGCCGACAATGTATATTTTGCATGGCGGCAACTGGAAGTCAGCAACCGTTTGCAGGACCAGACCTGCCAGTTTCTTTTGTTTTGCTCCGCATCGGCGTTTACTCCGGAGTTCCTGACCGAGTTTATCGTCAATTATCACCGCCATGGCGCACATCTCCTAAAAAATTATTCTGCAGAAGGTAACCACCTGCTGTTTGAAGCCCAACGTATGGTTTATGCCGGTGTTTTCTTTCCGGAACTGAAAGATGCCGCCATTTGGAGAGAAAGTGGAATCAATATCCTGAATCGTGAAATCAAGAAGCAGGTATACAATGACGGCGGACAGTACGAGCTGGATCCCCATTATCACCTTGCGGCAATCAACATATTCTGCAAGGCCTTGCGCATGGCGGATTGTAACGGTTTCCGCAATGAGTTTCCGTCGGAATACCTGGATACGGTCAAGAATATGATTGCTTTCTATGCCAACATTTGTTTTCCCGACTACACCAACCCTTGTTTCAGTGATGCCAAGTTGGGCGATTATCAGGCAGAACTTGCCAACTACCGCGATTGGCTTGCATTGTTCCCCGACTGCGATTGGATACGTTATTATGCGACAGAAGGGCGTGAAGGCGCTCCTTTCCCTTATCTTTCCCACGGGGCATTGACATCCGGTTTCTTTACTTTCAGAAACGGTTGGAAGAAGGATGCAACGGTCATGGTAGTTAAAGCCGGACCTAAAGGAGAGTGGCATTGTCAGCCGGATAACGGTACTTTCGAACTCTGGTTCAACGGCAGGAATCTGTTTCCCGATACCGGTGCATACGTCTATGCCGGAAGTGCCGAAGTGATGAAACTGCGCAACTGGTTCCGCCAGACACGTGTACATAACACCCTGACCTTGGACGGACGCAACCTTGAAACCACGCAGTCCGTAACCGGATTGTGGCAGCCGGAAGGTAAGGAGCAGATACTGGTAACGGAAAATCCCGGTTATAAAGGGTTGAAACATCGTCGTACCGTCTTTTTTGTGGACCAGGCCTATTTTGTAATAGTGGACGAAGCCACAGGCAATGCCAGAGGAACCGTGAATTTGAATTATCATTTCCGTGAAGGTGAGGTAAACGTTGATGCGGAGAAGAATATGGTGACTACGGCTTATGAGGGTTCGAGTAATGTGAAGTTGCAATGTTTTCCGGAAAAAAGCGCGTCTTTAAGAGCGGAAGAGGGCTGGCGTTCCACTGCCTATCGTCAGCGCGTAGCCCGTACTTCGGTAGCTTTCGATACAAATAAGGATGATGCGGAGGCTGTGCGTTACATAACGGTTATCTATCCGGTGAAGGATGTTGCCGCTTACCCGGTATTTGAAGCAAAATTCCTGAACAAAGGTTATGATGAGAAAGGGGTTGAGGTCGAAGTTTCCGTCAACGGTACGGTACGTCGGTTGGCATCGCGGCTGAACTGAATCATGAATGCGGCAGACTGTTTTAAGGCAGACAGTTGCTTTGTGAACAGTAACCGTCCTGATACACAGGAAATGGATTTGTTTTCATTATTTTGATATTTAATGGAAGAATACCTATATTTGCTATCTGCAAAACAGATAGATTAAATAAAGTATGGACAATAAATTTATAGTAAATATAGGCCGCCAGTTAGGCAGTGGCGGACGGGAAATCGGAGAGAAGCTGGCTGCCCGGCTGGGTATTGACTTCTACGACAAGGAATTGATTAACCTTGCTTCCGAAGAAAGCGGATTATGCCGTGAATTCTTTGAAAAAGCCGATGAAAAGGCTTCGCAGGGAATTATAGGCGGTCTGTTCGGAATGCGTTTCCCGTTTATCAGTGACGGGGCTATGCCGGCTGCCAACTGTTTGAGCAACGATGCGTTGTTTAAGGTGCAAAGCGATGTGATACGGAAACTGGCTTCCGAGAAATCCTGTCTGTTCGTAGGGCGTTGCGCCGACTACATTTTGCGGGATAACCCGTGTTGCGTCAACATCTTCATCTCTGCTTCGCGCGAGGATCGTATAGCCCGTTTATGCCGTCTGCACTCTATTTCGGAAAGTGCGGCGGAAGAGAAGATGAACAAAGCGGACAAGCGGCGTGCCGAATATTACAACTATTACAGCTATAAGACATGGGGAGCGGCTGCTACCTATCATCTTTGCGTCGATTCGTCCGTATTGGGCATTGACGAAACGGTCGGCTATATAGAAGAGTTCGTAAGGAAGAAACTGAAACTGTACGAATAAACGCTATGACCATTGCAAATGAAATCGGGAAGAATTTTACTGCCATCCTAACGGAGATTATAGTAAAATTCTTCCCGATTTTATTGATAAGAGCCTGAAGCTCCTTGAACTGATTTTACATCATTGCCAGCAATATCATCTGTCCGGCGAGGATGCGCAGGAACATCGTCAGCGGATAAACCGTAGAGTAACCTACCGACGGAGCGTCATTGCCCGATGCCTGGTTGGAATATGCCAATGCGGGTGGGTCGGTGTTACTGCCGGCAATCAGTCCCATCAGCGTGAAATAATTGACCTTGCAATAGAACCGGGCAATCATACCGATTATCAGCAACGGGATGGTGGTAATCAGGAAACCGTAGCCTACATACGCCAGACCGCTTCCTTCCACGACCGTCTGTACAAAATGCTCACCGGCCTCTATGCCTACGCTGGCAAGGAAAAGTACGATACCTATTTCGCGCAGCATCAGGTTGGCGCTCATGGTGGTATACGTTACAAGATGCATCTTATGTCCGAAACGTCCGATAAGGATGGCTACCACCAGCGGACCGCCCGCCAGACCTAATTTCACCGGTGTCGGCATGCCCGGAAATGCGATGGGAAGGCTGCCCAACAGAATACCGAGGAAGATACCGACGAAGATGGTAACGATGTTCGGCGTATCCAGACGCTTCAACTGGTTGCCCAGTACACCGGCCACACGTTCCACCGCGTCCTGCTGGCCTACAACCATTACACGGTCACCTACCTGGAGCACCAGGTTGGGATCGGCAAACAGGTCCATACCCGAACGGTTGATACGTGTCACGTTAACTCCGTACATACTGCGGAAGTGCATGCTTCCAAGTTTTTTTCCGTTGATTTCCGATTTGGTCACCAGAATACGGCGTGAGACCATCGGAGTGTCCTGCTTCTCCCAGTCCACTTGAATCTCCCTTCCGATAAAGGCGGTAACCGCTTCGGCGTCTTCCTCGGAACATACGATGAACAACTGGTCGCCGATGTGGAATTCCGTATCCTGGTTTGGAATGCTGACGTGACCTTCGTGACGGATGCGCGAGCATACGAAAGAACGTCCCAGGAAATCTTTCACCTGAATCAGCTTTTTGCCGTCGATAGCCTCATTGCGTACTTCCAGATGCAGCATATGCGGCATGTGTTTCATGTCCGTTTCTTGCGTGTTAAGCTCCTCTTCTTCTTTTTTCAGGTTGATGCGGCAGATATAACGTACGGCGATAATAGAGCCGATGATGCCGACCACACCGAGCGGGTAGGCGCAGGCATATCCCAATGCGATGGGGTCTCCCGTATAATTCAGCTGGTTCAACGCTTCCTGAGCCGCACCCAGACCGGGAGTGTTGGTTACGGCACCGTACAGGATACCTACTATCATCGGCAGGTCTATATTTCCATCGATGAAATAAATGCCCAGTGCAACCACTATGTTCAGTGCCACAATGCCCACGGCAAGCATGTTCAGCGTCATACCCCCTTTCTTGAAAGAGGAGAAGAACGACGGCCCTACCTGCAGACCGATGCAGAATACAAATAAAATCAAACCAAATTCGCGGATGAAATGTAAGATGTGTATTTCACCTGTAAATCCGAAATGTCCCATCAGAATACCGGTAAAGAGGACAAACGTCACTCCCAGCGATACTCCGAAAACTTTAATCTTGCCCAGCAGCACCCCCACGGATATAACGAATGCGTACAGGCAAACGATATGTGCGACGGATGTCGGGTCCCAAAGAAGACTTTCTAACCAATTCATAGTACCTTATTTATTGCTTTTTAAAATTTTGCGCAAAATTACTTAATAAAGGGGAGCTGGCAAAGGGTTTTCTTTTCTTTTTGTAATACCAGCTTTGCAAAAGCAAGGTATCTATGGAGGGATGCCGGGAATAAGGATGGACATAGTGTTATCCGTAAGTGCAATTTTCCCTAAAAAGCCTTTTTGTTTGAAGTATTTCCTTATATTTGCAAGTCTCTTGATGACAAAATGAATACTATTCATCTATTTTAATTTTAAATAAACTATGGCAGACAGTAAAGAAAAACTCTTCTCGGACTTTTCTCCGGTTTCTACGGAACAGTGGATGGAGAAAGTAACCGCAGACTTAAAGGGTGCGGACTTTGAGAAAAAGCTCGTTTGGAGGACGAATGAGGGATTCAAGGTAAAACCTTTCTATCGTATGGAAGACCTTGAAGGTTTAAAGACCACGGATGCTCTTCCCGGTGAGTTCCCTTATCTTAGAGGTACAAAGAAAAACAATAATGAGTGGTTCGTCCGTCAGGAAATAAAGGTGGAATCTCCCGAAGCAGCCAATGCCAAGGCGTTGGACATTTTGAACAAGGGTGTCGATTCACTCTCTTTCCACGTGAAAGCCAAAGAACTGAGTGCGGAGTATATCGAAACTTTGCTGAAAGACATCTGTGCGGAGTGCATAGAGTTGAATTTCTCCACCTGTCAGGGACACGTGGTGGAATTGGCACAACTTCTGGTCGGTTATTTCCAGAAGAAAGATTATGACCTCACGAAGTTGCAAGGCTCCATTAACTACGATTATTTCAACAAGATGCTTGCCAAAGGCAAGGAAAAGGGCGATATGGTGGCTACTGCCAAGGCTCTGATTGAAGCTACCGCCATGCTTCCGAAATACCGCGTCCTGAATGTGAATGCGCTGACGTTGAACAATGCCGGTGCATATATCTATCAGGAATTGGGCTATGCGCTGGCTTGGGGTAATGAATACATGAACCAGCTGACCGATGCCGGACTGCCGGCAGCTTTGGTAGCCAAGAAGATTAAGTTCAACTTCGGTATCAGTTCCAATTATTTCCTTGAAATAGCAAAATTCCGCGCTGCCCGTATGTTGTGGGCCAATATCGTGGCTTCCTATAACCCGGAATGCCTGCGCGACTGCGAAAACAAGGGCGAACATAACGAATGCCGCTGTGCTGCCAAGATGAGAATACATGCGGAAACGTCCACTTTCAACCTCACTTTGTTCGATGCGCACGTAAACCTGTTGCGTACGCAGACCGAGGCTATGAGTGCCGCTCTTGCAGGCGTTGACTCCATGACGGTCGTTCCGTTCGACAAGACGTATGCCGTTCCCGATGAATTCTCCGAACGTCTGGCACGCAACCAGCAGCTGCTCCTGAAAGAGGAATCGCATTTCGACAAGGTTATCGACCCGGCTGCCGGTTCTTACTACATCGAGAACCTGACCGTGGCTATTGCCAAGCAGGCTTGGGAGCTGTTCCTTGCAGTGGAAGAAGACGGCGGTTTCTACGCATCCGTAAAATCCGGCAAGATACAGGCTGCCGTGAACGAGAGCAATACGGCCCGCCATGCAGCCGTTGCCAAGCGTAAGGAAGTGCTGTTGGGTACTAACCAGTTCCCGAACTTCAACGAGAAGGCGGGCGACAAGAAACCGTTGGAAGCTTCTTGCTGCTGCGGCGGACACAGCACTTGCGAAAAGGATGTTCCGTCACTGAACTTCGACCGTGCAGCCAGCGAATTTGAAGCGTTGCGTCTGGAAACGGAAGCGTCCGGCAAGCGTCCCAAAGCATTTATGCTGACTATCGGCAACCTGGCTATGCGTCAGGCACGTGCCCAATACTCTTGTAACTTCCTGGCCTGTGCCGGATATGAAGTTGTTGACAACCTCGGTTTCCCGACCGTAGAGGAAGGTGTGGAAGCTGCAATGGCGGCTAAAGCCGATATTGTGGTTCTCTGTTCGAGCGATGATGAATATGCGGAATATGCAATTCCCGCTTTCAAGGCCTTGAACGGCCGCGCCATGTTCATCGTAGCCGGCGCTCCCGCTTGCATGGACGAGCTGAAAGCGGCAGGTATCGAGAACTTTATCCATGTTCGTGTCAACGTTCTGGAAACATTAAAGGAATTCAACGCTAAACTTTTGAAGTAAGATGAGAAAAGATTTTAAAAACTTAGATATATATGCCGCTTTCCAGCCCGCCAATGGTGCTGAGTGGCAAAAGGCTAACGGCATCAAAGCCGACTGGAAGACTCCGGAACACATTGAAGTGAAGCCTGTTTACACCAAAGAAGACCTCGAAGGTATGGAACACCTCGACTATGCGGCAGGTATCCCGCCTTATCTGCGCGGTCCGTACTCTGTAATGTACACCTTGCGTCCGTGGACTATCCGCCAGTATGCAGGGTTCTCTACTGCCGAGGAGTCCAATGCTTTCTATCGCCGTAACCTGGCTTCCGGACAGAAAGGTCTGTCCGTGGCATTCGACCTGGCTACCCACCGCGGTTACGACCCCGACCACGAACGTGTGGTAGGCGACGTCGGTAAGGCAGGTGTGTCCATCTGTTCACTGGAAAACATGAAGGTGCTCTTCGACGGCATTCCCTTGAACAAGATGTCCGTGTCCATGACCATGAACGGTGCGGTGCTTCCTATCATGGCATTCTACATCAATGCCGGTCTGGAGCAAGGCGCCAAGTTGGAAGAAATGGCGGGTACTATCCAGAACGATATCCTGAAGGAATTCATGGTGCGTAACACCTATATCTATCCGCCTGCATTCTCCATGAAGATTATCTCCGATATCTTTGAATACACATCTCAGAAGATGCCTAAGTTCAACTCTATCTCTATCTCCGGTTACCATATGCAGGAAGCCGGCGCTACGGCGGACATCGAGTTGGCTTATACCCTGGCCGACGGTCTGGAATATCTTCGTGCAGGTGTTGCCGCAGGTATCGACATCGACGCATTCGCACCGCGTCTGTCATTCTTCTGGGCTATCGGCACCAACCACTTCATGGAGATAGCCAAGATGCGTGCCGCACGTATGTTGTGGGCGAAGATTGTGAAACAGTTCAACCCGAAAAACCCGAAATCACTCGCATTGCGTACGCACTCCCAGACTTCCGGCTGGTCGCTGACCGAGCAGGATCCGTTCAACAACGTGGGCCGTACCTGTATCGAGGCTATGGCTGCCGCTTTGGGACATACCCAGTCCTTGCATACCAACGCTTTGGACGAGGCTATCGCATTGCCTACCGATTTCTCTGCACGTATTGCACGTAATACGCAGATTTATATTCAGGAAGAAACTTACATCTGCAAGAATGTCGACCCGTGGGGCGGTTCTTACTATGTAGAGTCTCTGACCAATGAGCTTGCACACAAGGCTTGGGAGCTGATTCAGGAAATCGAGAAGCTGGGCGGTATGGCGAAGGCCATCGAAACCGGTATCCCCAAGATGCGTATCGAAGAGGCTGCCGCACGCACGCAGGCACGTATCGACAGCGGTTCGCAGACTATTGTGGGTGTAAACAAATATCGTTTGGAGAAAGAAGCTCCTATTGATATTCTTGAGATTGACAATACGGCTGTCCGCCAGGAACAGATCCAGAACCTGAAGATATTGAAGGAAGGCCGTGATGAGGCTGCCGTGCAGAAAGCACTCGATGCCATCACCAAATGTGTGGAGACGAAGGAAGGCAACCTGCTGGAACTGGCAGTGGAAGCAGCACGTGTCCGTGCCACATTGGGCGAGATTTCGTATGCTTGCGAAAAAGTTGTAGGACGTTATAAAGCAGTAATCAGAACTATTTCAGGCGTGTATTCATCAGAAAGTAAGAACGACAGCGACTTCCACAGAGCTTGTGAGTTGGCTGAGAAATTTGCGAAGAAAGAGGGACGTCAGCCCCGTATCATGGTAGCTAAAATGGGTCAGGACGGTCACGACCGCGGCGCCAAAGTGGTGGCAACGGGTTATGCCGACTGCGGTTTCGACGTAGATATGGGACCGCTGTTCCAGACTCCTGCCGAAGCTGCCCGCGAAGCGGTGGAAAACGATGTTCACGTAGTGGGTGTTTCTTCATTGGCTGCCGGACACAAGACATTGGTTCCGCAGATTATTGAAGAACTCAAGAAGTTGGGCCGTGAGGATATTGTAGTGATTGCAGGCGGTGTGATTCCCGCACAGGACTATGATTTCCTTTATAAGGCCGGCGTAGCTGCCATCTTCGGTCCGGGTACTCCGGTGGCAAAGGCTGCTTGCCAGATTCTTGAAATCCTGTTGGATGAGGAATAATCCGCAACGATAAATGTTAAAAAAAGGACGGAATGCGTTTGCATATCCGTCCTTTTTTCTTAATCTGTGTTATAAAACATACTTTTTTTCTTGGATAATTTGCAGATTTAGCAAATGTCCGTATCTTTGCAATGTGTTTTTCATAGTATTAGATTTAAGGTTAACAA
>NZ_JBCODG010000082.1:0-20423 GCF_040928965.1 Bacteroides sp. 2201st1_D9_2201SCRN_220225
ATCGAAAGATCCGAGTTCAAACGTTGCTGCACCTTGTGGACGACCTGCATAAGTTTGGCCATTCCACGCATTGCCAGGAATTGAGCCTGAACCGGGATAATCAGCCGATCCGAGGCCGTCAGTGCGTTAAGCGTGAGCAGCGACAGCGAGGGGGGACAGTCGATCAGGATATAATCGAATTTCTCCTTTTGGCCCTTGATAAGGTGGGCTAAGATAAGTTCCCGCCCGGCCTCGTTGATTAACTCCGTTTCAACGGCCGAGAGATCCAGGCAGGAGGGAACGACGCTAAGGCCGTCCTTATGCTCGTAGATCGGCAGGTCGTATTCGCCTTTCATCGCACCGTAGATCGTTTGGGGAAGCTCCGCAGAGAAGCCCAGCGATTCAGTCAGGTTGGCTTGTCCGTCAAGGTCGAT
This sequence comes from Bacteroides sp. 2201st1_D9_2201SCRN_220225, assembly GCF_040928965.1. NCBI lineage: Bacteria > Pseudomonadati > Bacteroidota > Bacteroidia > Bacteroidales > Bacteroidaceae > Bacteroides > Bacteroides sp. 2201st1_D9_2201SCRN_220225. The sequence goes on from NZ_JBCODG010000082.1 coordinate 414, forward strand.
CAAAAGAACCTTGTACCCTTTTTGACGTAACGCGCCGCCCAGGTTGATCGTGGTTGTGGTCTTTCCTACTCCCCCTTTGTGATTCAATACGGAGATTACTTTTGCTTTGCTCATAAATTCAGTTTTTTAAATGGTTGTCATGTCCGCAAATATAGTCAAAAACTAATATACTAAAATACTAAAAGTAGTATTTCTCGTTTTTTGCGTGTTTTTTGTACCGATCGGGGAAGCGTACCGAAATAAATCCTGTTTCCGTCTTTCGGTACGTTTTGTTTCTGTACCGGAATTAATCAAAGATTAGAATAACCATAAATGTTTTTATACGTTAATCATACGTATGTATATATGTATATATTTGTTTTTGAGTATCTTTGTGTGCTATAAATAAAAAATAAAAGACATGAGCACTTATTCGTATAAAAATCCGAAGTTTATAAATTCCCCTAAAGGGGTGGTTGAAGTTGTAGAAGTGATTTATGACGGCAAAGATGATCCGGCCTATTCACTGGCTATTATTAAATGGGAAAATACCTATAAATTAGGTATTCGTTGGAACATCGCTTATAGTGAATGGGACGATTACCGCAAACAGAACGGGCAAGATGAATGTATAGGTAATCCACAGTCGAGAGGTATTCCCACCTGGTTTGTTTTGCCCGATGATATGATGTTTAGTGAGAAGTTCAGCGGTGCGATGCAGAGGCTTGATGAATTAAGAAAAGGTAAATAAGTAATGGAACAGGGAGAAATCATATTATACCAGCCGGATGAAGCGGTCAAGTTGGAAGTGAGGCTGGAAGATGAAACCGTTTGGCTGACACAGGCGCAAATTGTGGATCTTTTTCAATCCAGCAAAGCAAATATAAGCGAGCATATAAAAAACATATATGATCAGAAAGAATTAGAGGAAAGTTCAACTGTTCGGGATTTCCGAACAGTTCGACAGGAAGGCAAACGGCAAGTGATGCGCAATCTGACTTATTACAATTTGGATGCGATCATATCCATTGGGTTTCGTGTCAATAGTAAAAGAGGTATTTTATTTAGGCAATGGGCGAATAAGGTTTTAAAGGACTATCTTTTAAAAGGGTATTCCATTAATAAACGTTTGTCAGAACTTGAAAGGACTGTCGCTCAACATACCGAGAAGATAGATTTTTTTGTGCGTACTGCCTTGCCCCCGGTCGAAGGCATTTTTTATAACGGCCAGATTTTCGATGCGTACAAGTTCGCTACCGATCTGGTAAAGTCGGCCAGGCGTTCGATCGTGCTTATCGACAACTATGTGGACGAAACGGTCTTGCTCATGTTGAGTAAACGCAGCGTCGGTGTCTCGGCCACCATTTACACCCAGCGTATCACGCAGCAACTCCAACTTGATCTTGACAGGCATAACAGCCAGTACCCACCTATCGACATCAGGACGTACCGGGACAGTCACGACCGTTTCCTGATCGTTGATGAAACGGACGTGTACCATATCGGAGCCTCGTTAAAGGATCTGGGGAAAAAGATGTTCGCTTTCTCAAAGCTGGATATTCCGGCGGCTGTGATTACTGACCTGTTATAATATCCTTTGTCTTATGAATGGGCTGTCGCAAAAGAAAAACCCGTTCTTGATGAACGGGTATATCCTTGACTTGGTTACGTGTTTTGATAACAGAGGCTTTACCAAGCATTACAATGCAAAGATAGTAATTATAGGTTAATTAGCGAATTTCTTTTTTGGATAGATCCGGAAATAATGCCTCCTTGAAAGAGGTGGATAAGGTGATTAAAACAATAGATAAGGAAGAACAAAAGCAAAAGGGATGAATGTGGTTATTTATTCACGTGTAAGCTCGCAGTCGGCCAGGCAATCGACCGAACGGCAGGTTGTCGATCTGGAGAGGTTCGCAGCCGGACGGGGGTACGAGGTGACGGCGGTCTTTGAGGAAAAGATAAGCGGACGAAAGGCCAATATCGAACGCCCGGTTTTAAGCCGTTGCCTGGAATACTGCACAGATCCGCAGAACCGGGTGGATATGTTGTTGCTGACCGAGATCTCACGCCTGGGGCGTTCAACCCTGGAGATCCTAAAGTCACTCGATACGCTGCACACGCATAAAATATGCGTGTATATTCAAAACCTGAACCTGGAAACGTTACGGCCGGACAAGACGGTAAACCCCTTGTCCTCTCTGATCACTACCCTGTTGGGGGAACTGGCCGCGATCGAACGCCAGGGGATCATCGACCGCCTTAATAGCGGACGGGAGTTGTACATCCAGAAAGGGGGCAGGCTGGGACGGAAGCCGGGAAGCCGGAAAACGGCCGAACAGAGGAAAGAGGAATACCGGGAGGCGATCGCCTTGTTAAAGAAAGGCTACTCGATCCGGAACGTGGCGAAGCTCACGGGAAAGGCCGTTTCGACGATACAACAAGTAAAAAAAGACTTCATTAGTAGCTGATTATCGGAACAAATATTGTATTTTTGCAACAAATACGAGTAAATGCACATAATTAAAAACGAGTATTTACACGTGTCTAAAAACGAGTATTTGCACGAAAATAATCAGAATCTAAATAAAAACGGTTATGGCAACAATGGCGGAGAAAATGGCGGCTTCACTGGAGGAATTAAGAAAGCTCCAGGAGAAAGACCGCTGTGTCGTCCTGCAAGGGACGGCCGAGATAGGGAGGACGCATTTAACCCGGCTGTTGGATAACGGCTGGTTGCAGGAAGCCTAATCCGAAGCCGTCTTTTGCGGCGGCATTTGAAAGACGTTCAAATGCACCGAATACTCGTTGTTGCTCATCTTCGGTCATGCCCGTACCGGTATCTTCAACGATAAGTTTCAGCAAACCGTTATCATAATCCGCTGCCAATGATACACTACCGTTATCCGTGAACTTGATGGCGTTTGACAACAAGTTGTTGCCGATTTGCAGGATACGTTCCTTGTCGGTCAAAACCACCGCATCGGTGTGGCTCTCCACTATCAAAGTCAGCCCCTTGTTCATGGCAATGGGCATGAACTCCGTTTCAAGAATATGCGTGATTGCGGAAATCCTGCAAGGGGAAAGGTTGGGTTGCTCCTTGCCGTTGTCCAGACGGAAGAAATCCAGCAGCGTGTTGAGCATCTCCCGCATACGCTCGGAAGATTGCCGGATATTATCCACATACATGGTGCTTTTATCCGCGCTACAACTTTTCTGCATCAGTCCGGCATAGCCTCATTTTGTCAATCGTATTTTTTCGTGGTAGAAGTAGTTTACGATGACAGGTTTGCCTTTTTCCGAGCGTCCGTATGGCAGATCGTTTATACGATACGGGAAGCCCTGCTCCTTGGCGTAATTTGAAATGTCCTGCTCCAATGCCTGCCAGTATTCAAGCCTTTTTTTATTGTAAATTTCCTCGTAAAGCGGTATGAGGTCAGGATACTTCTCACGGATATACGTCATTATCCCGCCTTTGAACTGCCCGCGTAAATTCAGGTTTTCAAGCCAGATTAAATCAGCATAATCTTTTACCTCCTCTATTATTGCCTTTACGTCTGTTATTCTGGGGAATATGGGCGAGACGAAGCATACGGTGCGGATACCTGCCTCGTATGTCTGACGCATCGCTTTCAGACGGCGTTCAATGCTTACGGCGTTGTCCATATCTGCGCAGAACTGCTCGTCGAGCGTATTGACAGACCATGACACAGTCACTTTGGGAAAACTCTTCAACAGGTCGAGATCGCGAAGGACAAGATCGGACTTTGTGCATATCATAATCTCGGCATCGCTTCCTCGCAGCTCTTCGAGCAGCCTTCGGGTACGGTGGAATTCTTCTTCATACGGATTGTAACCGTCCGTCACAGACCCTATTACAACACGTTCACCGTCGTATTTATGAGGATTCGTTATCGGCTTCCAGTTTTTTACATCTAAAAACGTACCCCACGGCTCGGTGTGCCCGGTGAACCGTTTCATGAACGATGCGTAGCAATACCTGCAGGCGTGGGGACACCCTACATAAGGGTTGACCGAATATCCTCCCACCGGCAGAGAGGATTTGGTCATTACACTCTTTACATCTATTTCCTTTATTGTATCCATATTCATTGTATTCGTCTGGTAAATTGTTCCGGCAATTCCTGAATCATTCTTTCGTCGCCCATAATCGGCAGCAAATCCTCTTTCATGAACACCGGTATGCCATGAGCCTTTGCCTGTTCTGCAATGCTAAGCACCCATTCGGGGCGCGAATATGACTTTCCTTTTCGGTTTCCGGTCTCTGTGCCTATGACAATCCAGTCAATTCCCTCGAAATCAATCTCGCCGATATCATCGAAGAGAGGTTCAAACGTGACATGGTAGTGTCGTGCTTTGATATTCTTTTTCAAATCATCAATCCTCCTTTTCTCGGAACTGCGCGTAACGGTCACGCCCATCCATACGTTCTCGTCGTCAGAGGAGAAACTGATTTTGTCAGGGCGCTTCGTCAGAAAGATATAGGCGTGCTGGGGATTGCTGCTGATCCGCTCGAAAATTTCTGCGTTCCATTCAGGCTTCCAATCGGAGAAATCGCTCATTCCTGTCATGAGCCACACATGAGGACGGGACGTATCGATGATGCGCAGTTTTCGTTCCATGTATTCAGGCACGGAAAAGTCGTCGGTAATGTGGAAACGGCGGCAGTTGTTACGGGCATAGCAGTAAGGGCATCCTATAGTGCACCCTACCACTATGTTCATGTTTTTTATCAGGGATTTAATGCAGACACTCATAACACAACTGTTTCTCCGTCCTCCGGGATAATCAGCCGGCTCATGTCGGCTTCGTGATGCGTTGCCTCATTGCGCAGAATTGCACGGGTGGTCTGGCAATGGTCGATGGCATCCATGTGTACGGCTATCAGCTTGATATGCGAAGGCAATTCGTCAAGTATCTGCATCACTTCGTTCTCGTCGGGGATGATAGGACCGTCCGTTTTGGAAAATTCGGGAAAGATTGCACCTCCGGAGTTTACCACGATATAGTCAGGATTGAACCGTTCCACGGTGTCTCGGATACATGCTTCCCATCGGCAGTCACCCATTATATAAACGGTCGGGAAGCCCTCGGCTTTTAGCACATAACCTGATACAGGTCCCATCATCTGCCCGATCTGCCCGAAACCATGATGTCCGGTCGTGCGGTAAATGGATATGCCGTCTATTGTTTTTATTTCTTCGATGGGTATCACATTTGTAAATCCGTCGTTTCTGATGGCGTCCGCGTCCTGGGGCTGAACGTAGAAAGGAATTTCTTTGGGCAAATGTGTGGGGACACTCGGCTCGTAATGGTCGATGTGATTGTGGGTCAGGAGCACCATGTCCACGCCTCCGATAATATCCTGAATAGGAATGGTGAGGTGTACCCTCGGTGTTTTATTCACACCGAGGGCCGATATCAAAGTGCCTTTGTCGGCTAAAACGGGGTCAATTAGCATGGTGTGTCCCGCATACCTGATTTTCAAGGTGGCATTGCGCACCAATTGTACTGTAGATGTCTTTTTCATGACTATATGTCTTGTTATTGATTACGGGTGCAAAGTTCGGAAGAATCCGGCGAAACATCTATGCCTGAAAAAACGGTAATTATGCCATTTTGATAAATGAAATTATTATCTTTGCAAAAACGACAAGGATATGGACGAGATAATCAACCCTGATCGACTGGTCAGCGTACCGTTCAACAAGACACGCTGCGGCGTGGATTTTTACATCAATACTGCCATAAACAAGGACATCGGACTTGTGCTGACAGAAAACAAGCGGTTTAAGACAGACTTCTTCAGCTTCTACTTTTTCCGTAAGGCAAACGGATATTTGCTACTGAACTTCCGCAAGATTGAACTGCGCGACGGCATGGTTCTCCTGCTTTCACCCCATCAGCAACAAGAGTGGCATGTAGATGAGACGGCGTTGGATTACACGTTCCTTATATTCCGCGAAGATTTCATGCGTACTTTTATCGCCGACAAGTTCTTCGTTTTTCGCCTTTTGTATTGTTACCAGACAGATACGCCGCCTTACATCAATGCCACACATGACGAAATGAAGGAATATATGCGGCTGCTCGGAAAGATTAAGTATGAGCTGATGAATCCAGTGTCCGATACGTACAATATCATTGTTTCCTTACTATATTATCTTTTGCTGATTATCAATCGTACATACGCTGCCGCCTATTGCTTGCCCGCTGAAATTGCTAAAAACAATTTCGCTTTTCGGTTCAAGGACTTGTTGGAACAGAATATCCGCACCCACCAGCGGGTGCAGGAATATGCAGACATGCTTCATGTCAGTCGCATCACACTCAATAACTCAGTAAAAGCCCAATTCGGAGTATCAGCTACCCATTTGATAAAACAACGTCTGCTTGAGGAACTGAAGAACGAATTGCTATTCTCCAACCGCACTGTCAGTGAAATGGCGGATGATTTCAATTTCTCTGATCCGAGCCATCTCATGCGCTTCTTCAAACAGCAAACAGGCAAAACATTTACTCAGTACATGACGGATTACAATAAAGGCATATACGAATAACTTCTTAATATAGTCGATAGCGGCTATCGAAATATGGTTGTTGATGTTCAGGCGTTTTTGTACTGCATGAACCATTTTACGATTTCTGGATCTTCGTGCGAGCCGAGTAAGAAAGGCTTGTCGGTATCCAGCGTCTTTATCCGTGCCATGTCGTCGGCCGACAGGGTGAAGTCTAATATGTCGAGATTCTGCTTCATGCGTTCCGGTTTCACAGACTTAGGAATAATTATGCACACTGATATTTATCGCGCCCGGACAGGTGTTCGGTGCGGAAGATGACGGCATGCAGTTCCAACCAGATGGCTACCTGCTTATGTTCCATCCCGACCTGCTGCGGAATACACCTCTCGGGCGGATAATGCGTGAATATTCGTTCTTTTCCTACGAGACAAACGAGGCATTGCACCTTAGTGTGGAAGAACGGCAAATCATCATGGATTGCTTCCACAAGATTCAATATGAATTGAACCATCCGATACACCGTCACAGCAAGAACCTCATCACAGACAGCATCAAGACGTTCCTTGATTACTGCACACGTTTCTATGACCGTCAGTTCATCACACGCGACAACCAAAACCGAGACATCCTCGCAAGATTTGAGCGGTTGCTTGACGAATACTTCCATGATGGGGCTGCTAAACGGATAGGCTTGCCCACTGTACAGTATTGTGCAGACAAGCTCTGCCTCTCGCCCAACTATTTCAGTGATTTATTGAAAAAAGAAACAGGTTCAACCGCCCTGCATTTCATTCATGACAAGTCTATTGAAATAGCCAAGACGGAACTTGCATCTACAGACGACACCGTTAATGAAATCGCCTATAATCTCGGTTTTCAGTACCCGCAACATTTTACCCGACTGTTCAAGAAAGAGGTAGGTTACACTCCGAATGAATATAGAGCGCAAGTGTCGTGAGAATTGGATTAGTACAGAATATTAGAACCCAACACCTCTCTTGCGCTTAACTTTCTTCCTTCTGCGAAGTATATCCACCATTTCCTGATTGGCTTCCGCATCAGCAGTGTTATAAGATGAGCCACTGCTTTTTAGCAATCCCCAAGAGCCGTTGAACAACTCGCTTTGTGCCGTGCCGGACGGTGCGCTTGGTGTAGCCGTTTCATATATTCCGGCTGTTATTCCCATACGTTCCCTGCATCTGTTGTGCTGCAAAGCCGCGTCAATCTTGGAATAACTGAAACGCCTGTCCACTTTGGAGCCGTTGAAATGGTAGCCATTCATGGAGAATACAACACCCTGCACCTCGCTGGTCTGCCCCTTATGCTTGAAATGTACTTCCACTCCCTGCCGTTTCAGGTTGGCGATAAGCACGTTCCAGTTGCCGCATCTGCCGACTTCCATTTTGATGATGTCGTAAAGCGCATATTTCGTCCTGTCTGGCTCTTTCAGGCGGTTGCGTTTGACATTGTCCTTTCCGCCAGCCATATGCAAGCCGTATTTCAAGGTCAATTCCTTGCAGATGCGGGTACTGCGCAGACGCTCGTGCCTGTCCGATATGGTATTGCCGTTGTTGTCTATGCGGTTGAAAGCAATATGCACGTGCGGATGCTCCTTGTCGAAATGCTGGGCGATGAAGAACTGCGTATTCTTGATTCCCATCCGTTCCATATATTCAAGCGCGATGCCTGCCATGATACGGTTCGTCAGCCGTAACTCATCCTCTTTGGAAAAACTCAACGCGATATGTCCGACAGGTTTTGTCACCTTATCGTTCATCCGTGACTGGGCATTGAAACTCATGGCGATAGTTTCCAGATTTTCCATAAACAAGCCTTCGCTTGCTACTATCTGCGTATCCTTCTTCTTGTCGATGATGTAATCCACCGCACCCTTGAAGTCGCTTCCTTTTACGATTTTCGCCATCATATCCCTATCTTGGTTATAAGTTCATGAATCCTTGCCACTGCCACCTTGCAGTCCCACCGTTCATCGTGGAAGCCTCCGGCGTTTGCCTTACGCGCAAGCTGGTTGAGATTGTTAGCCATGCCGCAGAGTTGGCGGATGTATCCGGCATGTTCCTCCGACAGCCGTTCTTTCACATGACCGTTACGGAAACATTCCCTCATGTACTCGCTTGGTGATACGCCCGCCTCATGCGATCGTGTCAGCAGGCGGAAGTAGTCGGCTGCCGTCATTTTCACTGCGATACGGTATTTCAGTTTCTCGGTTGCTGTTAATTCTTTGTATTTTCTTACCTGCCTCAAATCCGCAACTAAGCCCTTCAACGTCCTTCTTGCGTGTACACGTCCTCTCATTACTGAATTATCAGATAAATTGAGGCAGAAACACCCACTTCTGCCTACAACATCCCCTTACCCCACAATGCGACTTGAGACAATACGCAGTATCATACCCATAAGTTGTAGGCGTTATCCAAAATCAGTCTGAAAAATATCTGCGTAAGCATTGTTACAGGTATAGATATTCAGCACATACCGCCTTGATGTCCTGATCCACTTGGCTGGTACAGAGATAAACCTGAAGACAAACGCTTTTATGCGACTTGTTGCATTGAGTCCGAACCTCTTTACGTCAAGTCTTTGGATAATGGCCTTGTAGAAGTTACGGATAAGTGCTGTAAGAAGAAGGAACACAGTGTTCTCGGCCATGAAGGATTTGGGCAATCTGTCCCACCCGAAACCATTGTTCATATCATCAAAGATACGTTCCTTTCCTCCACGAAGGTTATAGAACTCGACAATTTCTCTTACGGAAGATTCATAGTCGTTAGTCAGGATACAACGGTATGTGTATTCTCCTTCCCAAAGATCCTGCACACCATCCATCCGTTTCTGTCTTTGAATCACAAGTCGGTATGCTTTACCCTTCCACTTCTCAACAAGGATAGAGTTCAATTCAAACTCAATGCCATTGATTTCCTCAGTCTTCCAGCCTCTGAGAGCAAATATGTCATTGTAGAGCGAACTGCAGCGGTTAGTGCGGATATAGAAGGACTTGCAGTGTTTCTCTATTTCCTCCACGATTTCCTCGGAACATGATCCGCAATCAGCTCTGAAACGATTGATAGTGAGCCTGTTCTGTTCAAATCTCTCAAAGAACCTCTTCAGCGTGTCCTTCTGATGAAAACGAAGGTTTTCGTTAAGCCAGATGAGCAGAGCTAAGTTTACTTAAGCTCTGCCATGGCGAGAAAACGTGCCATGAAATGGAACTTTTGTGTTACCATCGCTATTCTCAATGCCAACAATCAAGTCACCAATAACCGCCACGCCAGGGCGATAACCAGAGAACTTCTTGTATGTAGGCTTTGCATCATACTTCTCACCCTCTTTCAGTTGGTCAGATGCAAACATACAATTGAGCAGTAAAGTATTGAGAGTGTCAGCCGTGTTGAAATCGTAGTTCTTACCCGTATCTGATGTGTATGAGATGTTTTCTTGCGTCAGTTCCTTTATCGCTCTGAGGATAGTATCAGAACTACAAGTATGAAGTGTCGGATGAAGCGAGAGATGGTTCATCAAATGAGTAGTGACATCCTCAATACATGAGCCACCACAGAAGTAGATACTCATGAGAGAACGGATGATTTCGCTGTACTGATAACCTAACGATCTACACCTTAGACCGAGGGTTGAGTCGATTACAGATGACAATGTGGAGTCAAATTGCTCATCAGGTAGGGCGGAAGGATTTCGAGGAATTTGGACGACGCATAGGGTTGGGCAATAAATTGATAAAGCGTGAGCTTGATGAGTTTGTCAAAGAGAAACCATTGGTGCAAGTATTGATAGACCGTTCCTTTTTATCGGAAGAACTGAAAAAGTAATATAGGATGTCTATGGGGTACAGGTGTAAGATGCTTTCTTTCTGATGAAGGGCGGATAAAGCATTCTTCAGGAAAGTACTTCTCCTTTTCCCATACCGGTCATACCGTTAAAACTGATTGATAATTATGACGCGTATGTTGGCCGGTATGCCTATCTTTGTGGCAATGAAAACAGAGAAAGGATTGATTTTGTAAGTATTATCATGGCAAAAGAACTGATTCGTGTCCCTAGGGTGCTTGGGGAAAGCTATAATTCCGTGCTGATTGAACGGTTGTATGAGGCAGGTGGAAATGTCATGCTCGATCTGATCATATACCTGGGCAGCTATCACCTCAAAGACTTGTTCGGGACTTCCTGGTTCTCCGTAGAAGACTTCTGCCGTAAGATGGGGTATGACCGTACCAACTTGCAGCGCAAGCTGGATAGCCGGCAGCTCGCGGCCATGTTCGGAAAGAATATGCAGCCGGAATATGTATGTACCGACACGGCAGGACAGAGAATCAGCCATCCTATCGAGACGGTTTTTGAGGCGGCTCTCTATAAACTGGGATTGGAGAACCTCTGCTATCCGACCATTGGCGAGGATGGCCGTACATCCTATAATTTCGTGCAGATCTTGAAACGTTTCGACATAATGACCGATTTCAAGACGAAGAAGTCAACGAAAAGGCTGTACTCGGCAGTGGTAAGCCCGGAGATAAAGAATTTCATGTTCTCGCTCTATAACCTCTTGGAACTTCAGGATTACCGTAGCCTGCCCAGCCGTTACCGCTATTTCTATCTGGAACTTTCCAAGATGGTTTACCTGATCAAGTATAAGACCACCAAGAATGAGGCTCCTTTTTATGTGCTGACAGTCGATCAGCTGGCTAAAAAGCTCGGCATAGAGATTGCCGAACCCAAAGACCGGAAAAAGAAGGTCGCCTCGATACTGAAAAAGATGAATACTTACCTGAAATATACCAATTTCAATTTCTCTTTTGTGAAAGGCGATCATGAGAGATGGGCATATACCGTGTTGTTCTCGTTTCCTAGGCATACGCTGCACTATTTTGATGAAGGACAATATGCTGTCGTGGTGAAGAAATTCTATAAGAACCTGCTTGGGCTGTATGTCGAGATTGCCTACCCGGACACGGATATGGCTGTCAGGAGGAAGAAGATCAAAGAGGTGGAGGAAGATGCCGGACTGTATAAAGAGTTCCTTTTATGGGCAAACTCCCCGGAAAGCGTAGAAAAGAAGAAACAGATATATATCAGTGATTTCGTGGCTGTATTCGGCAGGTTTCCGGAAGGATGGGCACAGGAAGAGTTGGAGAGTGCCAATGGAACGGAAGTTGCTCCTGCTCCTGAAGAGTTCATATCTCCGGAGACGGACGGGGCGGTGAACATGGACGATCCAGCTGTGTAGAACCGTCCACGTTTCACGGTTTTTTATAGAATTAGTTGTGTAGAAGTGTCCCTATTGGGGTGATTAGATGTGTGGAGTCATCCGCTTTGCCTGTTTTAGTTGTGTAGAAGTGTCCCGTTTGTTGCTTCTAGTTGTGTAGAACCGTCCACTCCTTTTGCTTTAGTTGTGTAAAAGCGTCCGGTTTCACTTGTCAGCTGTGTAAAACCGTCCACCCGTTAATGAAGGGAATAGGTAATCCCTGTTTTTTTTATATGTCGGTATATCAGTGAAATAAAAGAGAGAAATTTTTAAATAAAAGGTATCGGCTGTGTAAAACCATCCACCAAAATACATAATAAAGACCTAAACTCCTAACCCCTTTAAATATCCCCAAAGCGATAACATAGAAATGACTGGGAAAATAAATTTTCCCTTCACATGCCCTATACGTACTTTCGGAAAAAGATTTTTCGGAAGTATGTGTTGATTTTCACGCTTTTTTATATGATTGGAAGGCGGTTCTGTTCATCTTCTGTATCCGAATTAGTTTTTCAGGGCGTTCCCTTCTGACCGGGCTATTCGTTGCAAGTCCTCGTTACCCTCCAGGCTTTTCCCTGCTATCCCTAACGCTCTACGCTCCGGCTATGCCGGAAGAGAGGTATGATGATTTTTTCCTGAACTGATAGGAACATTGCGAAGGTAGGCGTGGCCGGAACGCCCGATATTGAAAAGCCAAATCTCCATCCTCCCATTCCGGGAGGTAGTATTTACCAGTTCAATCCCGTTCTGATCCGTCTTTCCCGCTTTCTCTTCAATGCACTGTTCCCAATCAGTTGAGGAAAAATTTATGGTTGGGGCGACAAGCGATGTTTGCGAGTATTAATCTTTTAATTTTTGGCAGTATGAAAACGAAGAGAACCGTATTTGAAGTGAATGACGTTTATCGGGTGATGGAAAACAGCGAGTTGATTTATACCTTGACGAACAGTGAGAAACTGAAACGTGAAGAATATAAGTATGAACAGATGGAAATAGAAGGATTGTGCTTGTCTGATGTACTGGAAACACTAACACCCAGCCGTAAAAAAGTCGCTTATGCGGCGATTGAGCTATATAAACGGCTGAAAGAAGGGCAAGTTGAAAGTCCTGCGCTTTTATCCAGCAATAATGTTTATAAAATGATGCATCCTGTTTTGTGCGATATAGCTACTGAAGAGATGTGGGTGCTGTTGCTGAACAGTTCGTCCAAACTCATCCGTAAAGTCCGTATCTCATGCGGCGGGATAAATACCGCCCCTGTGGATATACGGGTTATCATGAAGCAGGCATTGTATTATAACGCCGTATCTTTTATCATGGTACATAACCACCCATCAGGAGCACGCAAGCCCAGCAGTGCGGATGACCGCTTGACGGAAGCAGTTAAAAAAGCCGCTGAAACATTAGACATCCGTTTGGTTGACCATGTGATTGTGGCAGGCAATAACTATTATAGCTATGCGGACGAGGGAAGATTGCAAAATAGGTAAGGTGGACGGGAGAAATCCCGTCTGCCCGGGATTTCGGCTTCGGGGTTCTTTTTTGGCAGTCACCCCAAAAAAGAACCAAAAAAATGCTTCCCGGACTATCGGATGCGACATCGTAAAATACGCAAAGACGTGGCTTTTCAGAATAAATACATATCTTCGCGCCAAAGGTGATCGGAATGAATGTATTTTCTACTTTTGATACAGGCGTTATGGTGGCTCTCTTACTGGGCATTGAGTTTCTTAGAAGTGATATCCGAACGATTCTCTATTGTAAAAGGAATGATCCCAGGATTCTTAAGAGTTGCTTATATACGCTGCTTATATTATTGACCAGCCTTTATTCTATTGTGGCCGGAGCCATGCTTCATCCGGAACCCGTACCTGTTTATGAGTTGATACCCGGTTTTCAATATGGGGTTTATGGCTTTTCTTTTTCGTTTATATTGCTCGCTGTTGCATGTCTTTATCGTAAAACATTACCTTTTGTCCTTTTGGGCTACGCTATGATATATGTGATCGGTGTATTGATACCACTACTTAGGTATGTAGTGTCTATGATGGATTATTTCACTCGCACAAGGGTATAGCAGGTTAATTTCTTGATTGTATCGGATTGCCCTTTCTGTGGGCTGCCTCCCCCGGCTTCTTTCCTCCGATCCGAGTCCGGCTTTTTGCTCGGCAAAGGTTTCGGGATTCCGCAAATGGCAAGTTACGGCCATGCGCCTTTACTGTATGGAAAATAACGATGAAGAAGTGTCTTCCCGACATTTTCCATAAGTGAAACTTGGCTTATTGCTTGCAATCCAGACCTTGATATGCCGAAAAAAGGCTCAGAACTCAGATGGGGAATGACATCAAAAAAAAGGTCGGCTGACCAAAGACCTTCCCGATACAAAAAATGAAAAGGTCTTGAATCTAGCTGAAGAATAAATCAGATGTTCAACTTAAATAATGCTAATATGGAAAATTTGATTACACAAATCAACAAAGAGAGATTGGTTAATAGCGACACAGCTCTTATGATGAAGGAATTATACTATTACGTGCCTTGTGAGTATTGGTATGACAAACAGGATAGGCTACGCACCGATATTGAGGGAAGGAATACCCCGATGTATATGTGCGAGTGCCCGACACTGGCAGCATGTATCCAATGGATGATACAGACTCGTGAATATACGTTTCAAACAGAACAAAACGTGGCGGTCTGGCATGTGGTTGTGAGGGCTGGAGATTATGTGTTGTATGACTCCGAAAGTAATGCGGACGCTTTTTGTTGTTTGGAAGAAGCATTGGAAAAAGCGGTACAGGAGTGCATGGAGTTATTGTATTAAAATTAAAAAAAATCAGTCCCCGTGAAGGGGACTTTCCTATAATCTTGCTGAGAGGTGGAATTGCAGACGATCTTTGAGAATCATCTTTGAAGGATGGGCAGAGGTTTATTCGTTATTTGTTATTTTTGTTCTCGGATTTCAGCGCAATTCCATTCCTTCTTAATAGGCGATATACTGTTCCGCTACTGCCTATGTTTAATATTTTCTGTATCTCCCTTACCGGCGTTCCGGATTCATAGAGTTGGATGCAGCTTTTCTGCTTGGCGATGTTGTTTTTGTTGATAAGTGTCTTTCTGCCGAATTTGACACCTTTTTCCTTGGCGATTCTTCTGCCTTCTTGGGTTCTCTCATAGATAAGGTCTCTTTCAAACTGAGCGAAAGCACCGAGAATGTTGTTCATCAGTTGGCCGATTGCGCCTTCCGTACTGATGTTGTCTTGCAGTGAGGTGAATTGGATGCCCCTATTCTTGAAATCTTCCAATAGCGTAAGGATATTCTTCAGCGAACGGCCAAGCCGGTCCAGCTTATATACGACAAGTGTGTCGCCTTCCCGGAGAAAGCTCAGGCAGGCATCCAGTTCCGGGCGGTTTTGTTGACGTCCGGTCATTTTCTCAGAGAAGATTTTCTCGCATCCGGCAGCCTTCAACGCTTCCAGTTGCATATCCAGATGTTGTTCCTTGGTGGAAACACGGGCATATCCTATTTTCATCCTGTTTTCGTATTTAAATGTGTAATGAAGGTTTTAATTCTTCACTTTTTCAAATATGAAGACATTAATTCTTCATATTCCTCACGGCTGTATTGGTTGAACCCCTTTTGCTTCATTGCCAAAAGAAGCCTTTCCAGTTCTCCGATAGTCACTACCTGTTTGCCGATAACGGTAAATTGTTCCCATTCTCCCTTTTCGTTGAGCAGGTATTCCCGGTGTGCAAAACAGTAAAGAGAACCATCGATGTCATTCCGTTTCTGCCATTGACGCAGGTGCTTCAAACTGGTGAAATCACGGGTGACAGTACGTGGAATGGGAACCAATACGTCAATTTCCATCTTGAATTTTATATTCTCTTCCGCTTCTCGCATGGGTGATTAGCTTATTTCATAATACATCAATTATCGTATGGGCAGGAAGTTCCAGTTTGGAGAAAGCAAACATTTTCTTGCCCAAATCCTTTAGCGATGCCCCAATATGATATACTTCCGTATTATCAATGATTAAGAAGCGGTCATGACTACTTTTGTAGGTTCTAGCTTCAATGGGAGGATATTGGTCATTGTGTTTGTTTAAATCAAGTTGGAGCTGTGCGTTTATTTTGTGTATAAATAGTAGCTGATACTCCACTGTTTCGTTTGCTCAACATGAGTAACACGGATTCATCTACATAGTTGTCGATAAGCACAAGTGAGCATTTGGCAGACTTTATTAAATCTGTAGCAAACTTATACGCATCGAATATCTGACCGTCAAAGAATATACCTTCCACCGGAGGCAATGAGGTGCGTACAAAGAAGTCTATCTTTGCATCATGTTCAGCAATGGTTTTCTCTATTTGGAAGAATCTATTGTTCATTCTATATTCCATGTCATTGAGCCGTTGGTTTATAGAATAACCTTTCAATAAATATTCTTTTAAAATTTTATTTGCCCATTGCCTGAATTGCGTACCTCTTACGCTTTTAACTCTGTATCCAACTGAAATTATTACGTCTAGACTAAAGAACTTGACAGGCTTATCGGAATTAGCAATGTGCAAAAAATGCACATTGCTTTTCTCTTCCAATTCCTTTTCCTTAAAAACATTATTTATATGTTTGGTAATAACGGTTCTGTCACGTTGAAAAAGTTCTGCTATCTGCGCTTGTGTGAGCCAAACGGTTTCATCTTCTAAACGTACTTCCAACCTTACAGCTTCATCCGGTTGGTATAGTATGATTTCTCCTTGCTTCTCCATTATATGTTTCGCTTTTATTATATTGTTGCAAATGTACGAAAAAGAAACGTTATAAAGTCTGTTTTTTCCGTAAGTATTACCTTAAAAATTTGTTCCCTTTTTATTTTAATAAAACAGAAACATTCTGCTGTTTTAAAAATCAGTTATCTGTTTGCTATTCATAGTTAGGGTATCAAATAACTAAAATTCAAATGGAAACGCAAATCTATATTTTATGCAGATTTGTTTGTTAGAAGCGGAGAAAAGGACACAAGACATGATAAGAATCATAGGTCGGGGAGCGCCGCACGGCAAGGGGGGCACTAGCCTCCCGACGAGTGCAGCCGTTGGCCGGGTTATCGGTGAAAATGGAAAAAAGTTGGCTTTTCTTTTGGTATTGTTATAACTTTGTCTATATTTGTGTTGTGATAATCAATTTTAAAGTTATAACATTATGGTAACAAACATTATTCAGATTGGAAACAGCAAGGGGATAATACTTCCTTCCGAGATATTGAAACAGTTGCGTTTGTCCTTGAAATCGGCTGTGAGCATTTCTTTGGACGGGAACAATATTGTGATAAAGGCACAACCACGGCAGGGATGGGCGGAAGCTGCCAAACGTGCCCATGAGAATGGGGATGATGAGTTGCTTATCCCTGATGTGTTTGAGGATGAAAAGTTTGAGGATTGGACATGGTAGAACAGTATGGAGTGTATTGGGTAGAGTTAGACCCTACCCGTGGGGGTGAAATGGCAAAGACACGGCCATGTGTTGTTGTAACTCCTTCAGATTTGAATATGTACCTTACAATAGTAGTCATTGCTCCGATAACCTCCACCATAAGGAACTATCCTTACCGGGTTCTGTGTTCTGTAGCCGGGCGTGATGGGGAGATAGCCACGGATCAGATTCGCACGGTGGACAAAAGCCGGCTGAAAAGAAAGATTGGAGATTTGAATTTCAGTGAGATAAAAAGACTGAAGGAAGTGTTTCATCAAATGTTCTGTGAATAATGGAAAGTGTGCAAATAACAGGTTATGTAGCGTATTCAAAAAAGATATTATGAAGCCAACTACTTATATTAATTGGGACGGTCTGAAAGACATTCCATTCTTCTACTGCGATACAAAGGAAGATGAAGAAAACAAGGATTTCGACATCTATTACCAGGGCAAGCTGGTGTTGCATGACTACAACCATTGCGGACACTACCTTTACACTGCTGCGCTGCTGTTCAGTAAAATCAGAAACATTACAGCCGACTGGGTGAACCTGCATAACCTTTGGATTCTGCGTGATTGCGTGCGCGAGAATTACAATCACGGCATAGGAGTGGACGACCTTATTTTCGGAGAGAATTTCGATGGCAAGAACCTCGATACACTCACACCGCTTACCAAGAAACGCTTTGATTATTTGTGTAAGCGGATTAAGGAACTTGACCCATACGCAACAATTTAACACTTCATTGGGCGAAGGCAGGGCTTGCTGCGGATGCCAGACTTTAAATAATCCATTGGATTAATTATCTTTGCACGCTAATTTTCAAATTATAAAGAAATGACTAAATCGGAAATCGTAAAGGAAATATCTGCCAGAACCGGCATCGACGGCAAAGCGGTGCTTGCTGTTTTGGAAGGATTCATGAACGAGGTAAAGACTTCGTTGGGTAAGGAGGAAAATGTCTATCTTCGTGGATTCGGTAGTTTCATAGTGAAGAAGAGAGCGCAAAAGACAGCTCGGAATATCTCTAAGAATACTACTATGATTATTCCGGCTCATAACATACCGGCATTTAAACCGTCTGACGAATTTTTGAAAATGGTAAAACAACAGAACGCATAATAGGTAAACACAATGAAAGATCAGTTACGATTATTGAGAGACTGTATCAATAATGATCGTCCGGCAGTTGTCTTTCAGGGAGACGATTTTTGCGCTCCTGAGATTTTGGAAGCAGCAAAAGAAATTTATCGTAAACATGGTTGTTCCGAAGAATTTCTTTTTGACTGGCAGCTGCTTATCAATGAGGTGAAGGCTTACCAGTTAGAAAGTCCGGCAACTGTCAAATTGCCGAAACTCTCCCCGACAGAAACGGAACTGGTGCGGGAAGAGATGACTAAACGCTAAAAAATATTCTCGTTTAATACGCACCTTTTATTCTTCAGGCAGCGTATTGAACGGGATGGGATTAAAATGTTGGCGAACCTGCTTTTTTCGAAAGTTCCTGCCAATAGTTGAAGTCACTCGGTGAAAGATGCTCTTGCATCCAGTCACGCATACCAATATCGTTTCTTTCGTTCACATATCTCGTAAACGGAATCATTGTCTTACATGCTTCAAATCCAAGCATTCTCATATGGCGTGAAATGTTGGGAGGAAGACCTTCCAACCACTCTTTATAATACATTATCAATCTGTTTTCTTGGATTGGAACCGCTTGTTGGTGGTAAATATAGCTGGCGTTTCCGATTCTAATATCTCTGGCCTTATTTTCCCGTTCTTCTTCAGGTAGCCGACTTAAATATTCAGCTTGTGCTATTCTGCATTTGGAGTTTGGATGTTCCATGGTATTTTATATAATTAAGACTCTTCAATGATACGGTTCATCAAATCACATATTTTTTGGCAGCTATGACGGTCTGCGCAAGCAGGATAGGGGCATTTCTCAAAGGATGCCTGATTATCCGTAACTATGAAACCTCCGGAACGACGTACATAACTTACCGGATGAAAATAAATATCTTCCTTTTTCGGCCTATAAGTACATAGTCTTATAAGGCTGTTCAGCTCTTTGCAAATTTGCTCACATTTTTCTTTGGGATAATGTGGCAAATCACTGAATGCTTCGTAGGGGACAAAGGCAAATGCTTTGTCATCCCACATGACAGGTGTGTAATTCTGTACCATTTGTTATTTGGAATAAGGATGGCTGGCAGATTCCGTATTTCTGTATCAGTTAGGTAATCCGTCACTATTTAAGTGCGCCTGGGCAAACTCCCGGAGGTTCGTTTCGGCAATGCACTTTTCATAAATCTCATCCAATACTTCTTGCATATTTTCTACTTTATTGAATTTTAAGGGGCTGCCGTTTGTTGCGGCTTGCCTTTCCAGTTGTTCGATGATACTGGGAAATATCCCACGCAATAAACCGACGGTAGCTACGGCTGTAGCTGGTTCTACCTCTATTGTAATCTTTTTCTTTTCCATATCGTTGTATTATGTTATCAAAAGTAATAATTATTAGGATATTGGTAAGCATTTCTTCTGAAAAACTTTTTAAAGATATTGTTTTAAGATGACATACTGTGTTTTTGCGTTCACGCAGTATTCTTTCCCACCCTCCCCTTCATCGGAATGACTGTTCTCATTTCCGGTTTACCCGTAGTCATCCGCTATGCGGCTGATTATGGGCAAACCAGAAAAGAGAAGTTCCAAACGTGGGCGGGATTGCAATG
>NZ_JBCODG010000083.1:0-18603 GCF_040928965.1 Bacteroides sp. 2201st1_D9_2201SCRN_220225
AAAGCTCACAAATTGGGCAGTTAAAGAGTTCTGCTGTCTGATACAAGAGGATAAATTGAATTGATAGAACTCACCTTAATATGTAAATTGTGGCAACAAAGATAAGATAATTTTGCGAATACTCTAAGGATTTCGGCTATCTTTGCGCCAAACTAATAGATAGGTTTTATGAGAAGAACCATTTTTTTTGTATTTTTTATTTCCTTTGTTGTATCAAATCTCTTTGCACAGAATTGGGATATTAATACCTTACATCGGGTTAATGGCTGGGATAATAAATTTGTCCGTAATTACAATAAATTTATTTCCCGTTCGGAGCCTTATGTGGTCATTGGTGTCCCGGTAGCTATGGCTTTGACGGCATGGGCTAAAAAGGACAAGGACTTGTTGAAGGATGCCGTATATGTCGGAACAAGTGTGGCGGGTGCTTTTGTGGTGGCGTATGGTATGAAATATCTTGTCGACCGCGAACGTCCGTATGAACGCTATCCGGATAGGGTACATCCGTATAGCCATGAGAGCAGTCCTTCATTTCCCTCCGGGCATACCGCATCGGCTTTCGCACTTGCCACTTCTCTGTGCATAAAATATCCTAAGTGGTACGTAATAGCCCCTTCTGCCTTGTGGGCTTGTTCCGTCGGAGTGTCCCGTATGAATGAGGGTGTACATTATCCCTCGGATGTACTGGCAGGTGCGGCTATCGGTGCAGGCTGTGCGATTGTGAATATCTATGTAAACCGCTGGCTGAACCGCTGGTTGTTTGGAAAGTGATAAGGTTATAACCTTACCACTTTTTCATACGCTCCTTCATTTAGAACTTTCAGGGCTTGTAGTACGCTGCTGTCCGTAGTATTCATTATCTGGAAGTATTCATTCATATCCCACAGGTCGCGGGCTATCAACGCTTTTAGTTGCGTTTTGATGAGCGGCAGGGACTTCTGGTATTGCTTCTCGTCGAACTTAATCTTTTCTTGTTCCGCAAGAGTCTGCATGTTTGCTAATATCTCATCGCTGATTTCGAACTTATCGTTGAACGTTTCGAATTTCTTATATTTGCTTTGCAACTCTTTCCGATGGCTTTCTATAAATTTCATAGTTGTCTTGATAACGACACCTTTAGCAACGATATTCCGATGATAGTCTGTGTATTGGGTGGTATCTATCGGCACGAAGAAGTCGGGCATGATACCGCCACTGCCATAAATGGTGCGCGCTAATTTTTTTGTCTGGTACTTCAGGGAATCGGGGAAATGTATGCTGTCGGCATGCATTAATTCGCCATGATTAAAGCGGTCTATCAATTCCTGGTTGTATTTTTCCAGATTATTTTCCCCGCTAAGCGTGCCGTCCGGGTTGGCGGTCTTGTCATAAGGCTTCTGTATGCAACGGCCGGAAGGAGTATAGTAGCGGGCAATGGTCAGGCGTATCATAGAGCCGTCCGGCAGGTCGATAGGGCGTTGCACCAATCCTTTGCCGAAAGTGCGCCGGCCTACGACTACACCTCTATCCCAATCCTGAATGGCTCCGGTTACGATTTCACTGGCGGATGCGGAATATTCATCCACCAGAACGACGAGACGGCCGTCTTTAAACTTTCCGTTTCCTTTGGCATGGAAATTACTGCGGCGTGCGGCTCTGCCTTCCGTATAAACAATGAGGTCCTTTTGTTGCAGGAATTCATTGGCGAGGTCGATAGCGGCGTTCAGATAGCCACCGCCATTTCCTTGCAGGTCGAGTATCAGGTCTTTCATTCCTTTTTTCTGCAACTCCTTTAATGCTTTAAGAAACTCTTCGGCAGTGGTTGCCCCAAAGCGATTGATGCGGATATAACCTGTCCGGGGCTGTATCATATATGCGGCATCCAGACTGAGAATAGGTATTTTATCCCGTTTTACAGTGAAGAATAAGGGTTCATTCACTCCGCGGCGCACGATTGTCAGTTTGACTTCCGAGCCTTTCTCTCCGCGTAACCGGCTCATGATGTCTTCCGTGCTCATTTTAACTCCGGCAATGGCGGAGTCGTTAACGGCTATGATGCGGTCGCCGGCAAGAATGCCTACTTTCTCCGAGGGACCGTTGCTGACGGGCTGTACTACAAGCAGCGTATCTTCTATCATTTGGAACTGTACGCCGATACCTTCGAAGTTGCCTTGCAGGGGTTCGTTCATTTTCTTTACTTCTTCGGCATTGTTGTAGGTAGAGTGCGGATCAAGCTGCGCCAGCATCTTGATAATGGCCTCTTCCACCAGTCTGTTCTCATCCACGGAGTCCACGTAGAGGTTGGCTATGGCAAACTCTGCCATTTGCAACTTGCGGAGAGCTTCATTGCCCATTTTCTGAGCCTGCGCCGTTACGGCACATATACATACTATAATAGCAAAAATCTTCTTCATTATTCTTGTCACTAACTACCAATCATTTCATCTCATCACTCATTTCCATTCCTTCCGGAAGGAACATGCTTATATCCTTTCCGAATTGCAGCAGTTCGCGTACGGTAGTGGAACTTACGCAGGTCAGTTCCGGTTCCGTAAAGAGCAGAATGGTTTCAATTCCTGTCAGCTTGCGGTTTATATCGGCAATCGTTTCCTCGTACTCGAAATCCTTTACCGTGCGTATGCCGCGTATAATCAGACTGGCATCCACTTCTTTGGCGAAGTCAATGGTCAGACAGTCGTATGACTGTACCTTGATGCGCGGCTCGTCCCGGTAGTAATCCCGTATCATCTTTTCGCGCTTTTCAATAGGGAAATGCGTATTCTTATTCTCGTTGATACCTATTCCTATGACGATTTCGTCAATGAAAGTCAGCGCACGGCGCACTACCGAAGCATGGCCGATAGTGAACGGGTCGAATGTGCCCGGAAAGATTGCTCTTCTCATGATGCTAAATCTTCTTCTATAACCAGATTATCGATGATAAAGTTTTGCCGTTCCATAGTGTTTTTACCCATGTAGAACTCCAATAACTCTTTTACTAAGTCTGTTTTGCGTAAGGATACCTGTTCCAGACGCATGTCTTTGCCGATGAAATGTCTGAATTCATCCGGTGAAATCTCTCCCAGACCCTTGAACCGGGTGATTTCCGGATTCGGACCTAATTCCTCAATTGCTTTCACCCGTTCGTCCTCTGTGTAGCAATAGCTTGTTTTCTTCTTGT
This sequence comes from Bacteroides sp. 2201st1_D9_2201SCRN_220225, assembly GCF_040928965.1. Lineage (NCBI taxonomy): Bacteria > Pseudomonadati > Bacteroidota > Bacteroidia > Bacteroidales > Bacteroidaceae > Bacteroides > Bacteroides sp. 2201st1_D9_2201SCRN_220225. The sequence goes on from NZ_JBCODG010000083.1 coordinate 3,161, forward strand.
TGCGCACACGGAACAAGGGAGTCTGCAAGATGTATACATGCCCTTTCTTTATCAGATCGGGGAAGAACTGCAGGAAGAATGTGATGATAAGCAGACGGATGTGCATGCCGTCCACATCGGCATCGGTGGCAACAATCACTTTGTTATAGCGAAGCCCTTCGATACCGTCTTCGATGTTCAGCGCCGCCTGAAGTAAATTAAACTCTTCATTTTCATAGACTACTTTCTTTGTCAGGCCGTAGGAATTGAGGGGCTTACCGCGTAGGCTGAATACTGCTTGCGTGTTTACATCGCGGCTCTTGGTGATGGAGCCGCTGGCGGAATCACCCTCGGTAATGAAGATACACGATTCCGCTTCCTGGTCTTTGCCTTTACCGTCGCTCAGGTGGAAGCGGCAATCGCGTAACTTGCGGTTATGCAAATTAGCCTTTTTAGCCCGTTCGCGGGCCAGCTTGGTAACCCCGGCAATAGCCTTGCGCTCTTTCTCGGAGTCCTGTATCTTTTGCAGCATGACTTCGGACACTAACGGATTCTTGTGCAGGTAGTTGTCCACTTCCGTCTTGATGAAGTCGCCTACATATTTGTTTACGGTAGGGCCTTCGGGCCACATATTGTTAGAGCCTAACTTGGTCTTGGTCTGACTTTCGAACATCGGTTCTTCCACATCAATGGCAATGGCGGCTACCAGTCCGTTGCGGATGTCGGCATAATCCTGGTTCTTGTTATAGAACTCCTTGATGGTGCGGGCTATATGTTCCTTTAAGGCAGTCTGGTGCGTACCGCCCTGTGTGGTGTGCTGTCCGTTTACGAAAGAATAATATTCCTCTCCATACTGGTTGGTATGCGTAAAGGCTATTTCGATGTCTTCCCCTTTCAGGTGGACGATGTCATAAAGCCCCTCGCTGGTCATGTTGTCTTTCAGAAGGTCTTCCAGACCGTGGCGGGAGATAATCCGTTGCCCGTTGTAGATGAAAGTCAGCCCCGTATTGAGATAAGTATAGTTGCGTAGCAGTGTCTCTACAAACTGGTTCTGGAAGGAGTAATTGGTAAAGAGGGTGTTATCGGGTTCAAAGAAGATATACGTACCGTTTTCTTCCGTACTGTCCTCTGTCAGGTCGCTTTGCAGTACGCCTTTCTCGAAAATAGCCGTGCGTACTTTGCCGTCGCGGTAACTGCGTACCTCGAAACGGCTGCTGAGTGCATTGACTGCCTTGATGCCGACACCGTTCAGACCAACGCTCTTTTTGAATGCCTTGCTGTCGTATTTACCGCCGGTATTCAGTTTGCTGACTGCCTCTACCAGCTTTCCTTGCGGAATGCCTCGTCCGTAGTCGCGTACGCTTACGCGGAGATTTTCTTCTATGTTGACTTCGATTCGTTTGCCGGCACCCATCTTGAATTCATCGATACTGTTGTCCATTACCTCTTTCAGCAATACATAGATACCGTCATCATTTTGCGAACCGTCGCCAAGACGGCCTATGTACATGCCCGAACGGACACGGATATGCTCCATGTCGTCCAAATGGCGAATGTTATCTTCATTGTATTCAACCTCACTGCTGCCGGTATTTGTACCGGTTGTCTTTTCCTCATAACCGGCAGAACCTTCCAACGGCAACATCATATTATTATCTTCCATAGAAAACATCTTGTATTGTAAGCACTGATATTTCGCAAAGTTAATAAGAAAATCAATATAAAACACCCTATGTGAACAAATATATGCCCTGAAACTTTTTTCAGTTTACCGGGTATTTAATAAGGGAAGGCATAATTGAAAAGGAGTATAAGGTGATGTATCCTGCATACCGGTAGAATATGTGTTTGTGGAATTATTGTTATGTCCTGAGAGAAACTAAGAATTACACTTTGAAAAAGGATACTTTTTATCTACTGCTGTTAGTTTTTGAACCTTTTTCATTAATTAGTCCACATCCATATTGTATTGTATTACTACTTTTGTTGCGCTATTATATCAATAAATTGATGTGTTTAAATCTAATACATTGTTAATTAAATATACATGAGTCTAATAGTATGAAGTATTCTAACAGTACTTCTATGGTATTTGGGAAATAATATCGCATCGAACTAATATTTAAATAATATACTAATACTAAAAATAAAAACATTTATGAATCAAAAATTCCAGAGGACTTACTTGGTTGTTCTATTAAGTTTTATCTGCTTGTTTGCTTTTGCTCAAGGGAAACAGGTTTCTGGTATCGTGAAGGATACCTCAGGTGAGCCGGTGATTGGAGCCAATGTTATAGTAAAAGGTACTACAAACGGTACTATCACTGGCATTGACGGTGATTTTACATTGTCTAATATGAAGAAGTCAGATGTCATTGTCTTTACTTTTATCGGTTATAAAGCGGAAGAGGTAAAATATAACGGACAATCTTCTGTAAATGTGACACTGCAAGATGATACCGAATTGCTGGATGAGGTTGTGGTTATAGGTTACGGTACTGTTAACAAGCGTGATCTTACCGGTTCTGTAGCTTCTGTTAAGGCGGAGGATATTGCAGCAGTTCCAGTATCGAGCGCTGTAGAGGCCTTGACCGGAAAGTTGGCAGGTGTGAATATTACTACTACGGAGGGCTCGCCCGATGCGGAAATGAAGATACGTGTTCGTGGCGGTGGTTCGTTGTCGCAGGATAATTCACCTTTGTACATTGTGGATGGATTTCCTGTGTCGAGCATCAGCGATATCGCCCCTTCCGAGATTCAGAGCATCGATGTGTTGAAAGATGCCTCTTCTACCGCTATTTATGGTGCACGTGGCGCCAACGGAGTTATCATCATTACGACCAAAAGCGGTAAAGAGGGAAAAGTGCAGGTGGATTTTGGAGCTTCGTTCGGCGTGAAGCAGGTAACCCGCCTTACCAAAGTACTTGACTCTTATAATTATGTGGCTTATCAGAATGAGATAGATATGGGCAAACATGGTAATTACAGCGATATGGACATTTGGCGTTCGGTGGACGGATTCGATTATCAGGATGAGATGTTTGGACGAACCGGTAACCAACAGCAATATAATATCAATGTAAGTGGTGGTAGTAAGGAGTTGCAATACAGTGTCAGCTATGCGCATAACGAGGAGAAGAGCATCATGTTGAATTCCGGTTTTAAGAAGGACAACATTAATGCTAAAATTAAATCGGAGCTGAATAAATGGCTTTCTTTGGATTTTAATGCCCGTTTGAGCCATACCGCAGTAGAAGGCTTGGGTGGCGGTGCAGATACGAACGAATCGAATGCGGCTAATTCTACGGTAGCCAATTCGGTTATTTTCCGTCCGATAGATCCTTTGCAAACCAGTACGGATGACGAGGAGAACTCTACGGCAACTCAGAAGACCCCGTTGGAGCGTTTACTTGCCACAGAGAAAGAGCGCGGTACTTTTAATCAGAATTATAATGTCGGTATCAATTGGAAACCGTTTAAGGGTTGGACATTCCGTTCGGAGTTCGGCTATGGCTGGAAATATGATGATACGGAGCAATACTGGGGAGTGGATGCCGTTTCTAACTCAAAATACGGAAATAACGGTAAACCGCAGGCTTATCTGTTGCGTGAGAAGACCAATAGCTGGCGTAATGCCAATACGCTGACTTATGAAAACAAGGATTTGTTCGAGGGGCGTGATCGCCTGAATGTCCTCATCGGTCATGAAGTGAGCAGCAGTTTCAAGAAGTCCGTTGAGAATGTATCGGTTGCTTTTCCGAATACGATGAACATCTCGGAAATTAAAGCAAATATGGGTACGGGCACTGCACTTCCTACGCAGTCCACCCTCGGCGCAAAGGAAAACATGCTCTCTTTCTTCGGTCGTGCCAACTATACTTTGATGGACCGTTATTTACTGACCTTTACACTGCGTGGCGATGGTTCCAGTAAGTTTGGTAAAGGTAATCAATGGGGATTGTTTCCATCGGCTGCATTGGCATGGCGTATCTCGGATGAGACGTTCATGGAAAGCGTTAAAGACTGGCTCTCTTCGTTAAAACTCCGTTTGAGTTTTGGTACGGCAGGTAACAACCGCATTAATTCCGGATTGCTTAATACTACTTATTCCCTTTCGGGTAACGACGCCCGCTATCCGGCTTTTGGCGATGCCATGTCTTCCATGCTGGAACATGGTACGAATTTATATAATCCTGATTTGAAGTGGGAAACTACCGTAACCCGTAACCTTGGTATTGACTATGGCTTTTGGAATAATCGTATTTCCGGTTCTATTGACCTTTATTGGAACACTACCAAAGATTTGTTGATGAAAACGGAAATTCCGTCTACTACCGGATACAACTATCAGTACCGCAACTTCGGGCAGACTTCCAATAAGGGTGTGGAATTTTCGATGAGCGCCGTTCTGCTGGATACGAAGAAATACGGTTTGAACTTTACGTTCAATCTGGCATATAACCGCAATAAGATTGATAAACTGACTACGGATACTCCATGGCAGAGCAGCAACTGGGCGGGAAGTACGATTTCCAAGTACGAGGATTTCCGTGTAGAAGAAGGTGGCCGTTTAGGTGAAGTATGGGGATTCAAAACTAACGGATATTATACGGTGTACGATCCTGTTTCCAATCCCAATGGTGATTTGATTTGGGGTGACGGTGAATGGACATTGCGTGACGGACTGAAAGATAATAGTCAGACCATTACCGGCGGTGCTTACTCTCCGGGAGGATTGAAACTCCAGTGCGATGAAAACGGTAACCCCATCAAACAACGGTTAGGTAATACTGTGGCTCCTCTGACAGGTGGCTTTGGCTTTAATGGTAATGTCGGTAATTTCGATTTCAATCTGTTCTTCAACTACTCGTTGGGAAATGTAATTATCAATGGTACAAAGTTGGCTTCTTCGTTCCGTTCCGGCTCGAGGACAGGTTATAATTTGAATAACGACTTTGCGTTGGGCAACCGTTATACATGGATTGACCCGGAAACAGGTTTGAATCTTGCCAGCAGCAGTAGCGCTGTACTCGAAACGTACGGTTCTATGACTGAGGCCGGACTGCGTTTGAATCAACTCAATCGTAACGCTTCAATCTTCCATCCGGCTGCGGTTACGACCATGCAGTTGATTGATTATGCTGTGGAAGATGCTTCTTTCTTACGTATCAACAATATTACTGTGGGTTATACACTCCCCAAAACTTGGGTGAAGAAAGCGTTCCTGCAGAATGTGCGTATATATCTGACCGGATATAATTTGTTCTGCTGGACCAACTATACCGGTGCAGACCCTGAGGTCGATACCAGCAGTAAGCGCAATGCGTTGACACCGGGTGTCGATTATGCGGCTTATCCGAAAAGCCGTTCGTTTGTCGGTGGTATCAATATTACGTTCTAACTCTAAATATATAAATGTATATGAAAGCAATCTATAAAACCTTGATATTGTCGGCGGGAGTCATTTATTTTACTTCTTGCTCCGATTTCCTTGACCAAAGTTCACCGTCAGAAATGAATGATGAAACGGTGTTTAATAATACGTATTATACTAATCTCGCTTTGAATAAGGTGTATGGCGATTTGACACAGGACCAGACCTATTCGAGCTTTCTCCCTATTGTTTGCGGACTGAATACGGACTGCGAATTGGTGGATGGTTTAGGGGTGGATGCAAGCAATACGTCGAATGAGCGTGGATGTATGAACTATAATTGCAGTCCCGGTTGGTCGAGACTGGCAAATGTGTGGGATGCCATGTATAAGCTGATAGAGAATACCAATTTGGTGATTGAAGGCATAGAGGCAAGTCCTTTGCTGAATCCCTCGGAAGATACGAGCGAAGCGCGGGCTCTTAAGAAAACAATGTTGTGCTATCGTGCTGAGGCGAAAACATTGCGTGCAATGGTTTATCTCGATTTGATACGTTTGTTCGGTGATATTCCTTTTAAGATGGAGCGTTCTCAGTCGGATTTGAGCAATGCTTATCTTGGCAAGACAGACCGTGATGAGATTATGGACTCGTTGATTACAGATTTGGAAGAGATTATCCCGGACCTTCCGTGGGCAGGTGAGGACGGATATACTACGGAACACGTTACACGCGGATATGCTCACGGATTATTGGCCAATATCGCGCTGACACGTGCCGGCTTTGCTATCCGGGAGAAGGCGAAAGAGGGGTATATTGAAGGAGAGAACAGCGATCCTGTCTATCCGACCCAACGTTGTGACGACGAGACGCGTGTCAAAATGTATAAGTTGGCGGAGCAACATTTGGCTGCTGTCATCAACTCCATGAAGCACTCCCTGACCACTTCGGTAGAGGAGTATTGGCGACAAATGAATGTGTGTGAGTTGCAGACCGTACAACCGGAAAACTTGTTTGAAATCCCGATGATGCTGAATAAAAGCGGTGAGTTAGGGTATACGGTAGGTTTCCGTGTAAGCGGAGCAAGCAGCTACTTCGGGCTGAAAGGTAATTCTTCCGGTAAGTTGAAATTGACAGCTCCTTATTTCTGGTCGTTTGACCACAGTGGGAAAGATACGCGGCGTAATATTACCTGCGCACTGTCGGAGTTTTCTACGGATAAAGATACGAAGGTGTTTCGTGAAACCCTTTCCGGTAACAAACCGTTCTCTATTTACTGCGGCAAGTGGGATTACCGCATGATGGCGGGTAATACGTTATGGCTGGAAGCCGTACGTGCGGGAGATGCGTCCGCCAAGATTTGTTCGGGTATCAATGTGGTGAAGATGCGTTATCCGCATGTTTTACTTATGTATGCAGAGGCGGTTTATGAAAATTACAAGACGGAATCGGCTCAAGGGGTGGATATGGATGGAAATGTATGTGTGATGACTGCTAAAGATGCTCTGTTGGCTGTTCATAAGCGGGCTTATGCCGATGCGGATAAGGCTGTCGGAGAAGCTTTCATTGAGAAGGTTATTGCCGATAAAGGTTTCATGGGTGCCATTATGGACGAGAATGCATGGGAGCTTGCCGGTGAAGGTGTACGTAAATTCGACTTGATTCGTTGGAACGAACTCAGTAACAAAATCGATGAGTTCAAAGAGGCTTATAAGGAATGTGTAAATCTTGCCGACCAGGCGGGGGGCTATCCTTCAAAGGTATATTACAAGTACAAAACCACTGCTGTATATGCCGACCAGGAGATAGACCTGAATAGTATTAATTGGTATGAAAAACCGTCGAGTACAAGCGGCTTCGAGAGTAAGGATTTCTGGGGTAAGGAATTGAATGACAGTAAGGGACAGGAACAGTTGACGATTAACCTGCCGAGCATTTCATCCGGTTTGAACAAGGAGGTGAAGAACCGCTATTTATTGCCCATCGCTTCTACTACCATTTCTACATCGAATGGAAATTTGTATAACTCTTATGGCTACGCCAACTAATTTGCAGAACCTATAACAATGAGAAACATTATGAGAGATTTTAGATATATTATCGGTTTGGGAGCATTGCTGCTCTCGGCCGTTCTTAGTACGAGTTCTTGTACCGACGGTAATGATTGGGAGGCGGATTCGGCTTATGCTCGTCTTTTCGGTACGAAGACGTCCAGTTTCACGGTTACTCCCGCGGAAGATATTGCGCAGGCTGAAGTTTCTTGGCAAGGTACTCCGGAAACGAAAAATTATATTATAGAAATCAGTACTGCTCTTTTGACGGACGCAGTGGAGCTGGGAACCTCTGAGGGGAGTATTGTTTTCGGTAATGGGGATGAGCAGATAACGAAGACTGCTTATACGCTAAAGGAATTGATCCCGAATACGGAATATTATGCACGTATCAAGTCGGTGAACGGAGATAAAGAGTCCGATTGGGTTTATCTGGAAGATGGGACTTTTAAGACTTGTAAAGAAGAACAAGTATTAGCGACTCCTTCCACCGATAACGGTGACATTGAAGAAAAATCCATCCGTATCTCTTGGCAACCTTGCAAAGTTGACCGTATCCGCATTTATACGGAAGACGCTTCTTATGATGAAACTATTGAACTTTCGGAAGCTGATATAGCGTTTGGTTCGTGTATTATTTCCGGTCTTACCCAGGGAACACGCTATACGGTTGAAATCTATAATGGAGAGACAATGCGCGGAAGCATTGAAGTAATGACCGGTGAAGGCGAGATGTTGCCGATTACAATCGGTAATGTCCAAACAAACGGCGCTACTCTTGAATGGAATTATGTTGGTAATGTCAGAGCCAATGCATATACTCTGGTGGAAGGTACGGAATATTCTACTGCCAATCCGGTTTCCTTTGATGGTAACAGCGGTCTTATGCTGAATAATCTCAATGATTATACTACTTATACATTTGCTTTGCTGAACGGTACGGCTGTGATGGGATATAAGACATTTACAACAAAACGCGCTATTCCTGCCGGATACGTGGTGATTGAGATAGGTTCAGAGGATGACTTTATCACTGAAGTAACAAAGAGTATCAATCGGAATACGGTATTTAAACTGGCTTCCAATGCTGATTTTACATTGAAAAAAATGAAGAATAATGGCAGCGAGGTGGATGACATAAAGATACCGAGTACTTCCGGTATAAATGTAATTGTTTGGGGTGAGGAAAGTGATGATAGTAAAGCTGTGTTGAGGTTGGCCAGTGCATTGGGAATCAAGGGAAGTTTCCATACGATAGAGTTCTTTAATTTGGAGATTACTACTACTGTCGAGAACGCCAATGGTCGTATATTTAATATTCAGGATGATTCTAACACATTCACGGAAATGAAGATAGAAGCCTGTGATATTTTAGACGGACAAGTCTTGTTTAGAGTGAAACATGGAGAAGGTAAGCCTAGCTTAGGTATACTGACAATTAGTAATTGTATAGTCGGCAATTTTACAAAGGATGGAAGCTTGCTTAATTTGACGGAGGATAAGAGTGGTACATTGACGAATATCAATATTAAGAATTCTACTATTTTTAATATGGCAGGTAACGTTATTCGCTCAAAAATAGTTCCCCGTACATTTAATATTGAAGGATGTACTTTTTATGAAGCTCCGAATAGTGATGGTAAGGCGTTTACAAATGATGAGAAATTAGGTTCTACGTTGAAGGTTACCAATACATTGTTTGGTGGTAAGATTGCCGCAGATTCGGGATTTAGGGATGGCAATGCAGTAATAGCCGAGAATGTTTATTCCGCCAGTGATTTTACTTACGGTAAAAATGGGTGGCCTGCTTCTTCCACAGTTATGAACATTGATAAAACCAGTGCGGAGCTATTCCCGAATGCAGCGACTGGAGACTTTACCGTAGCTCCGAAAGATTATAAGAAATTCGGTGACCCGCGTTGGAATAATTAAAATCAGAATCAAATAATAAAGATAAAATTATGAAAATAAAATATTTGTTGAGTTGCAGCCTTTTGGCGGGAAGTGCATTGTTTGCGTCATGTACTTCCATTGAGCCCCAATTGGATAATGATTATAAGCCTCTCCTTCCGGAAGAAATTCCGGAAGGTACCATTACCCAATTGAATTACGGTGAGTTACGTGCTTTTCCTGGAGCTGAAGGACATGGACGTGACGTTACAGGCGGACGTGGTGGTAAAGTCTACCATGTAACGTCATTGGAAGACGGCGGTGACGGTGACCAGGGTACATTCCGCTGGGCGGTCCGCCAAAGTGGTGCGCGTACTATCGTGTTCGATGTAGCGGGTACTATCCACTTGAAAAAAGCGTTGAAGATAGAAGCTGATAACATAACCATTGCCGGGCAGACCTCACCGGGTGGAGTCTGTATCGCGGATCAAGCCTTTACCATTGCCGCTAATAATGTTATTATACGCTTCATGCGTTTCCGTCCGGGTAATCCGGCAGATGATGTGGACGGTCTTGGCGGTATGGATAGAAAGAACATCATCGTAGACCACTGTTCTGTAAGCTGGAGTTCGGATGAGACTCTTTCGGTTTACGGCATGGAGAACTCTACCGTACAGTGGTGCATTGCTTCGCAGGCTCTTTACTTCACACAGGCAAAAGATGGTAAAGCGCATGGCTTTGCCGGTAACTGGGGTGGGCACAATGCTACTTATCACCATAATCTGATAGCACACTGTGACAGTCGTACACCGCGTCTTGGCCCTCGTCCCTCTACTTTGGAATTGGGCGAACAGGTTGATATACGTAACAATGTTTTCTACAACTGGGGTGGCGAAGGATGTTACGGTGGTGAAACACAGCATGCTAATCTGGTGAACAATTATTATAAGCCGGGACCTACCACCGACTTGTTAAGAGACAGAAGATGTTATCGTATCGCACGCATTGGCATTTACGGTCAGAATTATGATAACGGTGAGGGATTCGAGCCTTTTAAAGGAATATGGGGACGATTCTATATTGACGGCAATTATATGTTCGGCAATGCGGATGTGACTGCTGATAACTGGACAGACGGTGTTTATGCACAACAGGAAGACAATGCCGGTAATGATTATACTTGGGAATCCGAGGGTAAATCGGTCATCAATAACGGCAGTCAGGTAGTAGATGTTAAAGGAGTTACCACCCATACGGCTGAGGCAGCCTACGATCAGGTATTGAAGTATGTAGGTGCTTGCAACTATCGGGACAATTATGACAAATTCATCATGGATGAAGTAGCTGAGCGTAAGGCAACGTGCAATATTCAAGGAAATAACCATAAGTTGGGTTATATTAACCATCCGAGTGAGCTGGTAGGTATTGTAGAAGGAGTGGATGAAAATGGCTATCCCGTATTGGTGCAGGTGGCGGATAACGACCTGACCGATACCGACGGTGACGGTATTCCCGATTATTGGGAAACGCAGTACGGATTGAACAAGGATTATGCTGCCGATGGCAATTTAAAGACTGTTGATGAAAATGGTGAATATACCAATCTGGAAATGTATCTGAACAGTTTGGTACAAGACATTATGGATAAGTGTCGCGAGGGTGGCACGGTAGTCGAGTAATGGTTGTACCGGATGAATAACATGGAATATTTATTAATATCAAAATAACGGATAGTACTATGAAACTTTTTAAACTATTTACTTTAATGGCGGCCGGAACAATGATTACGGCTTGCAATAACGAGATTGAGAATCTTTCCCGAAATGCGGATAACCGAGTGATGTCTTTGCAGACAGCCGAGAAAGCGTATACACGTTTCAATGATGTGACTAATACATGGGAAGGTACTGATAAAATAGGTGTGTATATGTATGGTGCGGGTGCCGGGAATACTGATATTCTGAATGGTGCCGAGAACGTCTTGTTTACTACACAGGGCGGAGAAAGTCCTGTGAATTTTACTTCAGAGACCGGTATCCAGATTGCGGGTGAGAATGCCAAGTTTACAGCTTATTATCCGCAAAATGGAGATATTACCGGCGGTATTTATAAAGTTGCATTGGGAAATCAGGCAGAAGGCTATGCTGCTCACGATTTAATGTGGGCTGTGAATGATAATGTAAGTAGTGAGGATGCCAAGAGTTTGTCTATGACGTTCAAGCATCAGTTGGCAAAACTTGCCATTGAGATTACTTCTAATAGTGGTGAGACTGTACAGAGCGTATCTATTCAGGGAATATCTATAAGTGCCGATTTTAATATCGCTACCGGTGAGTTTTCTAATGAAGCAAAAGGTTATATTACTCCCTGCAAGACTGCCGACAATAAATATAGTGCATTGGTTTTACCTACTAACCCGGCTACAGCACTCAGTATGATTATTACTACTGATGCAGCAGAGGATAATACGTATGAGTATACTTTCAATTCCGGTACTATTTCTGAATTGAAGTCAGGTTACATATACACTATCAAAATCGGTTTAGGCGAATCCGTATTGGGCAGTGTAGACCAGATAGAAGGCGGTAACTCTCCGTATGAACCGGGTGGTGATGTGGACGGTAATGCTGAAGCAGTGACACCGGAAATACCCGGATATATGGTTGTAGAGGCACCTGCTGATGATGCGGATGCATTGGCCAGTTGCCTTGATGGAAAACGAGGTGCTATTGCCTTGAAGTTTGTTGCTGGAAATACTTATAAGGCAGATATGATTACTGTACCTGCAGGAATTACGGATTTGTTATTGATTGGAAAAGAGGGACAGGCAAAGGTTACGATGAAAGGGTTGGACTTTGAGTCCGCAACATTGGAAAAACTGACAATGCAGAACCTGGAAATAGCCGGTGATGCGAATGCTAGATTTTGTAATAAACAGTTAGCTACTGGCGCAGTTATAACCGTTTCTGGTTGTTATATTCATGATGTAAAAGCTCTTTATGGGGAAGGCGCAGAGATTGGTGGACAAAATATTGTATCATCTATGACTATTAATGATTGCATGATATATAATTCTGCTACAATATTAGATAAAGGTACTTGTGAATCTGTCATACTTACCAATTCAACATTATATAACTTTAACGGACAAGCGTTCCATGCTTATAAAGGTGACAGTGATTTAGCTGAAATAACAACCTTCGAAATTGAAAATTGTACATTAGTGGATATGGGAGATGCAACAATTTTCCAGAATACAGGTGGAAAGGCGGGAGCTCTTTTCTTGACTTTCAAGAATACAATCGTATTGGCTACATGTAAGAATATTAATTGGAATGTGAAACAAAATTCAGAAACAATCTTTGAAAATAATTATGCAGTTTCGGATGGAGCTTGTACCAGTTCGTTAAAATCATATGATGATGGTGAGTATATAATGGATGTAACTAATACAAGAATAATGCTTTTCCCGAATGAAAGTAACAGTACTGTTCTAGGTGGAAAAGATTTTTCAACTTCTGTAGATGCAGGTGACCCGCGTTGGAAGAAATAACTAAAATCAACAAGCAGTTATTGATATGAAATTTACATCTTATATATACACTCTTTTAGGTGTTCTTTGCCTTTATGCATGTTCTGATGAAGACAACAACGGAGTAGCTTCATCGGACAGCAACGGCGTGGTGTTCTCCGCTAATATCGGAGAATACCAAACCCGTATCGCGACCGATGGCGGAAGTTGGGCTAAGGGAGACCGTATAGGCACTTATATGTACGCTGCAGGGACGGAGAATTTGATGACATTCTCCAATAATGTTCCGTACACCTGCCAGAATGAGGAGCAACTTGCCACCTTTAAAGCCGATAAACCTTTGATGTTTCCTGCGGATGGGCAGGAAGTTTCTTTCAAAGCATATTATCCTTATGTAGAAAACATCAATGAATATCTTTATCCGTTGGTGTTGGATAATCAGCAACAGGGTACCGCTCCTTATGATTTAATGTATGCCGTATCGGACGGTACACACGCTCGTACCCGCGAAGAGTCTTCTTCGATGGTGCCGCTTAACTTTTCCCATTGTTTGGCGAAGGTTATTTTGAAGTTGACCGATAAAGAGGAAAAACCGCTGCAAGCGGATGGAGAACCGATATTTCAGGGTATGAAAACACATGTGACATTAAACCTGAAGAGTGGAAATCTTTCTGCGCAAACAGCTACCGCACCTATTCAGGCTTTTCTGAATACAGATGAAAACAGTATCGAAGCGATTGTCTTTCCCGGCGAGCTGACTGATAACTGTGTGGCAGAATTCTCGATTGACGGCAAAGCTTATAGCTGGATGTTCAAAGATAATACTGCCGGATTGACTTCTCTGGAGGCAGGGTATAAGTATGTCTTTTCTTTGAAAATTCTTACTGAATCGGGTACAATAGACGGTGCGGCGGATGTGGAACAGAGCGGCAGTTCTTCCACTCCGTGGCAGAATGAGACGACTACCGGAATAGCCACAGCTTCCCAATACAAACTTTATCCCTGCGATAAGGGAGCTTTTGCCGATACTGAGCTGAAAATTACGTTTACAGGAGAAACGCCTCGGTTAGGAACAAGCGGTTCTATCCGTATTTATCGGGCGGATAACCTTGCGGAACCGATAGATGAAATCCGCATGGATGAACGTCAGGAGTCTATTTCGGAAAATGGTGGTACTAAGTTTAATACTTGGATGGATGTTATCGGTTCGAGCGATCGTAAACTGATTGTGAACTACCATGCTGTAAAAGTGGATGGCAATGAGGTCATTATTAAACCTCACAGTCGTAAATTGGATTTCGATACCGACTATTTTGTACTTGTAGACAAGGAAGCGATACAGCATGATGGTTTCAAAGGTATCACTACTTCCAAATGGTTTTTCACTACCCGTCCGGAACCGGAAGTGAAAACTACGGTCAGTGTAAGTCATACGGATGCGAATGCGGACTTTTATACTTTGCAAGGTGCCGTGGATTTCTTTACAAGAAATGCGGTAGAAGGTGAAAAGACCATTATGCTGGATGAAGGAAAGTTTGAAGAAATTGTCAATATCCGTAATTTGAGCAACCTTACCGTTAAGGGAGCCGGAGCGGATAAGACCGAGATACAGTCGGACAATAACAACAACTGGAATCCGGGTATCAAAGACGGTTGCGACAGCGGCCTTGCCGATGCTCTGAAACCGGGAATGGATATTCCCTATGTCGACGGACGTAATCAGGGCGGCGGAAGAGCCGGTGTATTGATAGCCGGAAAAGCGGATAAAATTCGTTTTGAGGATGTCAGTATGCGTTGCTTGTATCCAACGAAGACACAAGCGGAAGTGTTGTGCATTCGTAACAAGAGCGATAATGCCACGGCATTTGTACACTGCAGATTTTATAGTCAGCAGGATACATTATTGCCGGGTGGCGGTTATAACTGGTTTTATGATTGCTATGTAGAGGGTGATACCGATTTTATTTGGGGAGGAAACTCCGCATGCCTGTTTGAAAGCTGCAAAGTCGAAATGATAACCTCCGGTGGGCGTGGCTTCAATGCGCGTGTTAAGGCAAATAATATCGGTTATGTATTTTCAGATTGTATTTTGACCGTTGCAGAGGGAGTGACAAAGTGCCGTTTGTTGGAAGGATCTGATGGCACCGGAATGGTTGATAATATAACATTTGTCAATACTACGATTGATAAGGAGTTTTTCAGCGGCGGTATTAATTCTGAGGATAAGTCGATGGTTCCTATTGCAGGTTATGATGATAATATTATTCGTTATAACAAGAATAAAGATGAGATTGGAGAACTCGGTGAAGACACCGGCATCAAAGACGGTTGTAAAATGTATAACTGTACGTATGATGATGGGAAGCCTGTACAGGAAAGTGGTGTTTATGGAACAGATAGAATACATACGCTTACCTCTGAAGAGTACAATCAATACTTTAAAGACCGCTCTACCGTTTTAGGTGGTTACGCAGACACAACATGGTTCACTGAATAGTTGCCGACACTTGTTCCTACTCTCTTCCCTGCAGTGATTTATTATTATAAGAAGGTGTGTCGTAATGCACGATGCACCTTCTTTCTTGTTTATCACTATATAAATCGGTTTATTTTCTTCAAG
>NZ_JBCODG010000084.1:0-9303 GCF_040928965.1 Bacteroides sp. 2201st1_D9_2201SCRN_220225
TAGTGTTTCCGAACCAGCTTTTGCCGGTTCTATTGTTTAACTTTTAATCTTTCGGTAAAAATTTACCGAAGTATTGTTAATCAGAATCAAAAAATTAAAATTAAGTTTTGGATTAAGCATTTTATGCTGAGGACAGGACTTTATGCATTATATTTTAATATTAAACGATTATGAGAATTTGTGTGTATTCATCATATGCATGGATAAAGATAGCCAATAATTATGGCTCTATATTGCAGTATTTTGCCTTGCAAAAATATTTGGAAAAATGTGGTCATCAGACTGCTTGGTTACGTTTTAATTCAGGTGATAAAGTTACGTTGAAATATAAGTTAGCAAATTTGTTATTGAAGCGAAAAGATAGAAATCGTAGCTATAAGCATCAAAATGTTGATGGCTTTCAATTGTTTGAAAACAAGTTCCTTTGTGAGACGAAACAGGAATATAATTCGTTTGCTCAATTGAAAAAAAATCCTCCCCAAGCAGATGCTTATATAACAGGTAGCGATCAAGTATGGGCTGGTCTTTCTCCTGAACGATATTTAGTTTTTGCTCCAAAAGGGACAAAGAAGATATCTTATGCAGCAAGTTTTGGAAGTCCTAAAACAGGTCTCCTAAATAAAATACTTTTTACATGGAGGTTAAAAGGTATGGATTATATATCTGTGAGAGAGAGAGCAGGAGTTGATTATTGCAAGACTTTTGGACGTGGCGATGCGGTTTGTGTATGTGATCCTTCACTATTGCTGTACAAAAGTGATTATGAAGCTTTTTTACAAAAAGGTAGAGTAGTTAAACAACCTTATATCTTTTCTTATTGGGTAAATCCGATAAACAGTTTAGAGGATATTTCATGGAAACATATTATAAATTATGCTGAAAGTAATAATATGGAGGTAATAACAACTGCTATTCAAGGCGCAGAGTTTGCTTTTGAACACAGTTCTTTGAAATCTCCTGACCCTTTAGAGTGGCTTCAATTGATACATGATGCTGGATATGTTATAACATCTTCTTTTCATGGTGTTGCTTTTAGTATTGTGATGAAAACTCCTTTCCTTGTTATTCCCCAAAAGGGAAATAGTTCTGCTGAAAATCTTAGATTTTATGATTTGTTAAAAAATTTAGGTTTGACAGAGCGCATATATGATGCGAAAAAGAATTTCATAACTCAACTCGAAGCGCAAATAGATTGGGATAATGTAGATGAACAAGTTAATAAGTTGAGAGTGAAATCTTTTGATTTTCTAAAGAAAGCATTATCTTAATATAAAGTCGGTGTAGATATGAAAAATAAGAAAAGACTATTAATATTCCATCCATATTTGGCAACTTATAGAATTGATGTATATAATCGGTTGGCTAAGGATTATGAAGTAAAGGTTATATTAACAGGTCATCCAAATGAAATATCAGGTTTGGGCTTTAACTTAGAGAAAATAAATGAGCAGGCTCAGTTTGATTATCATTATTACAATAAAGGAAGATATATAGGTCGGCATTTATTATCTACAATTTATTTTAAGGCTATAAAAGAGTTTAAGCCTGATGTTGTGTTGGCGCATGAATACGGTTTAAATACTTTAGCTGCTATTTGTAGCCGTTATTTTTATAAGTTTAGACTATTTATTACATGTGATGATAGTTTGCAGATGGCTGAATCTTATTCAGAGAACCGTAAACGTTTAAGAAACTTTGTAGTAAAACAGGTTGATGGTTTCCTTGTGGTAAGTACAAAAACTAAAATCTACCTTGAAAACCTTTATCCTAAGGCAAGGTGTAAATTTATATATTTTCCTATAATACAAGATGATATCTTGTTAGCGAAGAAAATTAATGCTAATAGGAAAAAAGCAGAGTCGTATAGTAATGAATATTCTATTGGGAATAAAAAAATATTGCTTTATGTTGGTAGATTTGTTTCGGTAAAAAACTTGCCTCTATTATTAAAAGCATATGCTGAAGTGAAGAAAGATGACAATTTATTGGTATTGGTTGGTGATGGAGAAATGAAATCGATTGTTGACAAAATGATTCACGAACTAGGGCTCGAAGATAATATACTGCAAACAGGAAGTTTATATGGTGATGATTTATATGCTTGGTATTATTTAGCAGATTTTTTTGTTTTAGCAAGCTATCAAGAGGCTTTCGGAGCTGTTGTGAATGAAGCTTTGGTTGGTGGTTGTTTTACTTTGGTTTCAGATCATGCAGGTGCACATACATTGATATCAGACGGTATAAATGGCTATGTATTTAAGAGTGATGATGAAAAGGATT
The DNA here is from genome assembly GCF_040928965.1 of Bacteroides sp. 2201st1_D9_2201SCRN_220225. Taxonomy (NCBI): domain Bacteria; kingdom Pseudomonadati; phylum Bacteroidota; class Bacteroidia; order Bacteroidales; family Bacteroidaceae; genus Bacteroides; species Bacteroides sp. 2201st1_D9_2201SCRN_220225. The sequence goes on from NZ_JBCODG010000084.1 coordinate 2,281, forward strand.
TAAAGAAGAAGATGATATTGACTTTCGATAGGGCAAAAAAAGGTGGACACTGTAGCTTGATGCCAAAGAGTTTTGAAGAATTCTATCAAGATATTATTAATGGTTTTGAAAGTAAATAATATGTTTTTAATTCATTGTTTAAAGCGTTTTAGAGATTTGTATTATCAGCACATAGTTTGGCGGAAGTACAAAATAGGCAAAGGGTTTCACTGTGGACGCGGGGTGTTTATATGGGGGCGTAGTCGTATTGAGATAGGAAAGAACTTTTATATAGGTAAATATTCTATAATTGAGACCAATTGTGTTATAGGAGATAATGTGATAATTGCTAATAATGTTGGTATTGTAGGAAAGTATGACCATAATTATCAACAAATAGGTACGCCTGTCCGTTTATCAAAATGTATTCGAGATTTTGATTATAATTGGAAAGGAAGTAATGAAATAACATTTATCGGTAATGATGTGTGGATTGGTTACGGGGCTATTGTTATGAGCGGGGTTAATATTGCAGAAGGAACAATAATTGCCGCAGGAAGTGTTGTTACCCATGATACGGAGGCTTATTCCATTTATGCGGGTGTACCTGCCAAAAAAATTAGAGATAGATTTAATTCAGAAGAAGATAAAATAAATCATATTGCAGCAATAAATAATTAATAAATAGCGTTTTATCTGATTTTTTGTGGATTTCACGTAATGAATGAATTACTTCCAATATCATGTCCACAAATATGATGATAATTACTCAAAGGGCTTGGCAGACCTGTTGCCACACCCTTTAAAAGGATAAGGTATAATTTACAAAACTCATAAAAAGTAAAAAGATGTCTCGTGAAAAAAAGAACTTTTTTTATGAAAAAAGTTGAGTTTTTTTTAGAGACATCTCTTTGTATTTATAGCCCTTGAGATACAGGGTTATCTTTTATAAAATCAGCTTAGGAAATAAAGTCTTTACCCCTTCCCGATAGATACGTTGTGCGTTTTCCGGTGTTGTGAACTCTTTAAATGCGCTCAGAATGATCTCGTAGCTGTCTACCTCATAATTATGGAGCCCTTTTTTATGTCCTCAAGATAGTTTTGCTTCATGTGACAGGTGGAACGGAATGCCTCTCTTCGGATATCAAGCTGTTTCAGTTCTTTTTTGAGGAATGCACCGAATTCCGGATGATCGGAAATAAATCTGTTCGATTTCATAATAAATTTGTTTTAGTTAATAAAATAGAAATATTTGATTCCTGTACCTACATAGTGGGTACAGGTAATTTGGGTACAAAGGTATACCTTTGCAACAGTTTTTAAAACAATTTAAAATATAAATGCTATGAAAGCACATAAAACTACTCTTTCCGTACGGGAGCTGCAAAAGACCATAGGGCAGTGGAAAAGTCGGAAAATTACGGATTCCACCATTGCAAAGCTGTTGGAACTGATGTTGGGGATGACTGCCTACATGAACGAGGATGCGGTTTATCCTGTAGAGAATTTCTATGATATCAGCAAGGCGCTGAAGTTTAAGAACGCGCGGTATCTGGTGGAAGCGGTCAGGTTGAGCGGAGCGTTTGGCATCGTACCCGGCGACAATGTGTACGGGATGAGTTCGTTCTATTCCTACCTCTGGAAAGAGAAAGAAAAAACGGATGATTCCGCGGAAACTTTACCGGTAAAATTACCGCAGGAGGATATATATAATATATATACTATACAGGATAATAAGAATAATACATCCTCCGGAAGGATTTCTTCTGCGGAAAAAAGTCTGGAAGCCGCACGTAATTTCTTTCATCTCATCAACAAAAATCCGATGGATAAGATGCGGATTTTCACTCCGCTCATCGACGGCTTCCAGCAGAAGGAGGGACTGGCGCGCGAAGATGCCTGCGCCAACCTGGTGTACCTGGTGAACGAATTGCTGGTGCCTTACTTCGCAAGCCAGGAACGCTTTATGAAATCCACCCATGTAGGGCGGCTGTGCTGGCTGAACAACCTGCTGAAATCCGCCGGCGGGCTGCGGATGCTGAAAGATGCCACGGATGCCGGAAGGCGGCAACGGGTACAGAACCTTGCCGACATGCGGAGTGAACAACGCAACAACCATCCGCTCTGCGAGTTTGAGTGGACGGATAAGGAAAGCGGCCTGCGCTTTTACGATGACCCGCTGGAAGGGATGGTGAACATACCGGACAATGCACCGCCCCGCCCGGGAGCGGGAGCGGAGTGGAACGTGCTGAGTGGAAAATGGGGGGAGTTGTGAGTTATGAGTTATAAATTATAAATTTCGGAGGATGAAGCCGTTTTATTATTTGAGTGATTTTCCCGAGCGTAGAAGAGCGGGGAAGAATTATATAGCAGAGTGTCCCAAGTGCGGGAAAAAACATCTTGCCATTTCGCGCGATACGGGATTGTACTGCTGCTTTTATGCGGGGTGCGACTTTCACGGGAAGCTGAAGGACTTCTGGACAGAGCGCAGAAGCACGGGATGGCAGGATGCCGGGAGTCCGGTGGGAGCTTCGCCGATGGCGAAGGAAAGTGCCGGGAAAGGAGAGCCGGGCGGTATGGCATCGGCAGGCGGAGGGAACGCCGCATTTGAGGTGTCGATGATTCCCGAAGACTACAAGCGGCTGTCGCCTGAGGTAATTGCCAAAATCAAACCGCTGACCGATGACCCGGAGACTTCCGATACCGGACAGCTTGCCGCCCGCCGTTATCTTGCCGATATGGGAATCTCGTTGAAAACAGCCATCGACGCACGTATCGGCTGCCTGGTGCACCGCTGCTTCGGAGGCAAGGACAGCAAGGACGGAAAGGATAAAAAGAATGCTGCGGGGATGATGTACCAGTGCATCGCCTATGTGAACTATATCAACGGGCAGCCCGTCAACGTGAAGTACCGCTCGTGTGACGCCACTGCTTCCGGCTATACCAAATGTTGGAGCCAGGATTCGCCCACTACGCCTTGCCCGCCTTACAACATCGACTGCATTAACCCGCTGCTGATTGCCGAAGAGAATATTCCGCGCCTGATTGTCACCGAAGGGGAAAGGGATGTGCTGACGTTGCGCGAGGCGGGCTACCCGTATGTCATCAGCGTGCCCAACGGCGCGGCAAGCGACCTTTCCAAAGGCTTCGAGGCTTTCCGCCCCTGGCTGGACCGGGTGCAGGAGCTGGTGATTTGCGGCGACAGCGACCTGCCCGGAAGAACGCTTGTGAAGCATCTTGCCGACTATTTCGGTACGCGATGCCTGTTCACCGTCCTGCCCGGCGGCTGCAAGGACATATCCGACGTGCTTGTGGCGTACGGCGCCGATGTGGTGCGCGAGATTATCGGCTCGGCATGTCCGCACCGTACGTCGGACATCATCACCGTGAGCGAACGTGCGGATGAGATTATGAACGTGCTGAACGGCAATTACGACCACGGTTACGATGTGGGTTACGGTCCGCTTACCGACCGGGTGTTCCATCCAACCGACCAGGGCGGACTGATAATTGCCACCGGAAAGCCCAACAGCGGCAAGACGGATTTTCTGAACGACCTGACCTGCCGCCTCATGGCCAAGACGGGGCGTAACGTGTGCTACCTCTCCTTTGAGGTTCCCGACAAGAACAAACACATGGCAAATCTTATCCGCCTGATGCTGGGCAAGGTGAACACGGCGGCATACACCCGCGAACAGTTGCAGCCCATCGTCTCTTTCATGGACAGACACATGGTGCATCTGGACCTGCACGAGGTTTCGCCCACGCCCGCCAACATCATAGAGCGCGCGGAGCGGGTGAAACGTACCATGCCGCTGAAGTATCTCATCATCGACCCATATCTCTTTATGGAAATGGAAACCGGACGCTACAACACGGAGACGCAGGCCATCAAGGGCATGCTGACGCAGATGCAGGCGTGGGGGCGTAACAACGGTGTCTGGGTGATTATCGTGGCGCATCCCCGCAGCCTGAAAAAGCTGAACGGGAAGAACGAGCTGGAGGAGATAGACATGTATACCATTTCGGGCAGCGCCAACTGGGCGAACCTTGCCGATTTCATCTTTTCCATAAGCCGCATCGAGGAACCGGACAGGCGCTATACCCGGCTGGATATGTTGAAGGTGCGTGACCAGGATTTGTGCCGGACGGGAAGCGTGCTGTTTGTGAGGCAGCCGTGCGGGCGGTATGACGAACGGGAGTCGGAGGAACAGATAATGACCGAGATGCAGGGGAAGGTTCTGGATAAGGACAGGCTGCCGTGGATGGGGCTGGTAACCCCGTGAGTTTGCTCCTGAAAGACCGGGTGTTTGCTCCCGGAATGCCTTGTGTTTCAGGCTGGAATGCCCGGAGTTTCAGATGTAAACTCCGGGCATTCGGCTTTTAAACGCCTGGCTTTTCGGGGGCTATGGTTCTCCCAATGCTTCTACGATGACGTGCACCTGAATCGGAGTGTAGCACTTGGCATTGGGAAGCATGCCGGTGGCGGCAAGCTGTTCCAGGAGTCCGGGTTTGAAGGCTATCCAGCGGTTGAGCTTGCGGACGGCTGCCTTGGGCGTGATGTTGGGACTGTATAAGATTGCCAGCTCGCTTTTGCTGTAGCTGCGGGGGATGAAAGAGGATTTTTCCATATTCTTTATTACTTGTTTTTATGATGTAAAGTTAGTGAATATTAGTGGTTTGCGAAAGAAAAAAGGAGAGTTTATCGCGTCGTAAGGCGTCATAAGTTGCAGAAAAACGCTTTATGGTGTGCAATGATGTGCGAAGGAGCGGAAAGGGGCGGAAGCGGGTAGGGAAGGTGCTATCTTTGTATCGCCGGTCAGAAGAAAGGGCCCCTTCGGATTGAGCGATGAATGATTTACAATTAACAATTAAAACTTAAGAATTATGGCAACAGCATTGGTGGTACGCGCACAGCGCTACAAGAAGATTGGCGACAAGACGTCTCCGTTGGTTTATATCCTGAAAAGAAAACCGCGCGACGCGAAGATGTATGATTTGAAACGCATCTCGGAAGAAATAGAGGCTTTGGGAGGTATGTCGGCAGAGGATGTGCTGCACGTGGGCAAGGCAATTGTGAGAAACATGCGCGAGAAGCTGACCGACGGCAACAGTGTCCGTCTGGATGATTTCGGTATCTTCCGCACTTCGTTTCACTGTGTGGCTACGGAAAATCCCAAGGATTGTACGGTGAAGAATATTGACAAGGTGCGGATTAATTTCAAGGTCGCCACTACGCTCAGACTGGTGAACGACTCGGTTGCCACCACGAAGGGCGCACCCAACAATATCAATTTCGAGCTGGTGTCCGACGACAACAAGACATCGGGCGGCAGCGGCAACGGCGGCGGAAATGCCGGCGGTGAGGAAGAGAACCCGTTGGGATAAGGATAAGGTGTTTTGAATGATGAATTTTAAATTTTTAAATTGAAAAAAAGAAGTATGGGAAAAAGTAAAGGTTTTTGGGATACGATTTTGAAAGTGGTAATTGCAGTGGCTTCGGCTGTGCTGGGTGTGTTTGGTGCGAATGCGATGAACTATTAGGAGATGAGAGCGATTGACCTGATAGTAATCCATTGTAGCTCCACGCGCGAGAACTATGCGTTGACCGAACAGGCGCTGGAGGCTTCTCACAGGCTTATAGGGTTCGATGGAACGGGGTATCATTTCTATGTGCGGCGTGACGGAAGAGTCCTGGCTACCCGTCCGGTAAGCAAAGTGGGGGCGCATGTGCGGGGCTACAATGCTCACTCGATAGGCATCTGTTATGAAGGTGGGCTGGACCGTTACGGAAATCCGAAAGATACGAGGACAGAGTGGCAGCGACATTCGCTGAGTGTGCTGGTGGGAAAGTTATTACAGGAATATCCCGGTACGTGTGTAGTGGGGCACAGAGACCTCAGTCCCGACCTGAACGGAAACGGGGAAGTGGAACCCATGGAGTGGACCAAGCAATGTCCCTGCTTTGATGTAGGGAAGGAATTCTGATAGCGGGATGCTGAAAAGGCTGTAGGGTGATAGTAAAATCATCGTACAGCCTTTTCTTCTTGTTGCCTCCTCTTCTGTATCTCTTTTGCCTTCTATATTTCTTTTGTCTTTTTGTTCTTTTGTCCTTCCATTCCCTCCCCCTTTTTCTCGACAAATCCTATAGGTACATCCACATGCGCACACCCCAACATATCCAGCCGCACAGCAACTTTACTTTTCCCGTTCACAGTGATAAGCTCCCCTTCGAGTCCGGCAAGCGGCCCTTTTATTACTTTCACGGCATCGCCGGGAGCCAGTGGGGCGCTGCACATTTCCACCGCTTCGGGGCTGTAGTCGAGCATGAAGCGGAACCGGTCCATCTGTTCGTCGGGGATGACGGCGGGAGTGCTTTCGCCGCGCAGTACCATATAGCGGCTGACCGCCTGCAGGCTCAGGGGGAGAGGCCGTTCCTGCGGAGTGACATGCACGAATATCATCATGGGAATCACAAGACAGTCTACCCGTTTGCGGCGGTCGCTCCACTGGCGGATCTCGCTCTGGACGGGCAGGTAGCACTCGATGCCCATAGCGGCAAGCCGTTGTGCAGTCTTTTTCTCAAGGCACGACTGTACATAGGCCACCAGCCATTGGCGGGATGCTGTATTGGTTTTTGTTTCTATGTGATTCGTATTCTGCATTGTTTTTTACGTTCGGTTGGGTTAAAAAGTATGCCGGGCAGCAGCGCTCTGCTGCCACAGCATACAAGCAAACAAACAAAAAATAAGCCCGGAAACAAGGACAGCATTGCATGTAGAAGTTCCCCAGGCTTATGGGGTGAATATCTTATTTCGAATCGGAAGTATCGCCATAACCGTACCCGTAGCCATAGCCGTATTTCTTGCCGTAGCCGTAGTACCTGCCGTACTTGCCGTAGCCGTAATAGTAGCCGTACTTCTTCTTTTTCATGTCCAGGCCGTTGATAACGGTGCACAGACCGGGCAAACGCTTGTTGGCGTACAGCTCGTTGATGAGCTGGTAGTCGTTCTTATGCGTATAGTCGGCACGGCATACGTAAAC
>NZ_JBCODG010000084.1:9454-18280 GCF_040928965.1 Bacteroides sp. 2201st1_D9_2201SCRN_220225
GTTCCGTGGGGTTGGGCGGGATAGTTCCGCCGGGCAGGATGTTGAGGTTGGCAGACAGGTCCGAAGACTGTATCATGCTTCGCAGGTCTGTACTTTGCGGAGCAACCAGATATTGGGTGATACCGCGTTCCTTGTGCGAAATATGGAATACTTTGTTCAATCCCGGCTTGCGGATATCAAGTCCCACAATGACTACTTTCTTACCCAATAGCGCCAAGCTGACAGCGAGGTTGGAGGCGATGAAAGTCTTTCCTTCGCCACTTGTGGTGGAGGTGACGAGAATTACTTTCTTGTCAGGGTCGCCCAACATGAAAAGCAGGTTGGTGCGCAGGCTGCGGAAAGTCTCTGCCATGATGTCGTTGTCGTTTTCGCGGACGGCGATGGCGTACTTTTCATCGGAGTCGTTCAAGGGAACATCGCCGATAACAGGAACACGCGTAAGTCTCTCGACATCAGAATGTCCTTCGATGCGGTAGCTGAGCAGGCTCAGTATATAGATGATGGCAACCGGAATGCCGAAACCGAGTACCAGGGCTGCCAGGTAAATTATCTTTTTATTGGGCGATATGGGTACATCATCCGCCAATGCGTCATCTATGATTTTAGCGTTGTTGGCGGTGGCGGCAAGCGCGATATTGTTTTCTTCGCGTTTCTGCAACAGCATCAGGTAAAGCCCTGCCTTGATTTCCTGCTGGCGCTGGATGCTGACAAAGCGGCGTTCCTGTGCAGGAGCATTGCTGATTTGACCGGCATATTTGCCTGCCTGGCGGTCGAGGTCGGCTTTAGTGATGAGCAATCCCTTGTATACGCTGTTGATGGTAGTCAGAAGGCTGGCATGCATATCGTCGATATTGCTGTCGAGCCGGCGGATTACGGGGTTGGAGTCGGAAGAAGTACGGCGAAGCCGGTTGCGCTCCAAAATCAATGCATTATATTGGGATATTTGCTCTGTAAGCGATTTGTCATTTAAACCTACATTAACCGGAAGAGTAGTATTGGCATTTTCCGGTTTTTTGAGATAATCTGACAAATATTGTATCAAATTTAATTGTGTGCCATTTTCTACACAGAGTTTTTCGTATGCTGATTTTTCAGCAACAGCAAGTTGTGCATCACTACTAAGGTCGGTCAGCCCGGATTCCCGTTTAAAATTTTCTAACTCTTGTTCTGTTGTTCCTAACTCCTGATTGATGACAGAAATACGTTCATCAATGAAGTGGGCGGTATTTTGAGCTACTTCATTTTTATCATCATTGGCATCACGATTGTACATTTCTACCAATTTATTGATAAAGTCCTCACCACGTTTTTTATTTGTGTTTTTTATTGATATGGTAGCTACAGAAGTTGTTTTACTGGTAGGTTCTATAGAAAGTGCACTACGATATCCTTTAGCTATTGCAAGTGGATGTGATATGGTAATATCAAGGTTTACATCTTCTACAATAGGTACTTGTTGATTTTCTATAAAAGTAATAACACCTTTCTCGCTAGATAATACGGCGGGAAATTCTGTAAAAGTTTTATTTATTTTTTTTTCGTTGTCATTTCCTTTGTCGGTAATCATATTTACATTCAGATTCCCATTTTTTTGATAATTAATGGTAAGCTGTATAGGCGCATTAAGCGTTTCTGCATCTTTAAAGGAATAATGAACAAGTATGGGGGATGCTCCATAAAGGTCTGTGGTCTTAAAACCTTTGTTTCCCCAATAATTAATGTATAGTCCTAACTCATTAACCACATCCTTTATTAAGGATTTACTTTGTAAGATTTCTATTTCGTTATCAATGTTCTTGGATGGGTTAAGCAGCCCTAAATCTTCCAATCCCGAAAATTCATTTCCCATTGTTCCACCTTTCTTTTCATCTTTGATGATAACAGAGGCAGTTATATTGTAGATAGGAGTACTTTGTTTTAGATAAATCCATGCACATGCTATGCAAATAATGATGGAGGCAATAAACCAAGGCCAACGGATGATATATTTAAAAAGGATGGCTTTAATATCTGCCTGTTCCTCTTTTTCTTCTAATATGTCGTCGTAAAGTTCTTCTTTCATAAAATCTTGAATAAGTTATAATGGTGATTCTGTCCGGTTGTTGTTATTTGACGATTGTAGTAATTAAACTTGCCAATGAAACAAGTGTTCCTACTATACTAATCCATATGGTGGTACTATTGCTTATACCGGAATTCTTGGAAATTGTTTTATTGGGAGTGACATAAAGTATGTCATTCTGCTGCAAATAGTAATAGGGTGAATTGATGATATCACTGTTATTCAAGTTTAAGGTAATGATTTCGCGCTTTCCCTGATTGTCTTCCCGAATCAGTTTTACTTTGTCGCGGATGCCATATACGGTCATATCTCCTGCCATGGCAAGTGCCTCGAATATGTTTACCTTTTCATTGGAAATAGTAAATGTACCCGGACGAGAAACTTCACCTATCACAGATATTTTATAGTTAAACATGCGTACTGTAACAATAGGAAGTTCACGAAATTGGGGCTGTAATTTTGTTTTTATCAATTGTTCCGCTTCGCTTTTTGTCAGACCACCTACGTGAATATTGCCGATAATCGGAAAATCTATATTACCTTCATTGTCTACTAAGTACTGTTGTAATACTGGCTGGTTTACTAAGTAGCTGTTACCTTTCTCCATTGGACTTGTCACCGTCAAATTGAACGGTATCGCCAATTCCGGTTCTTCGGGGCAACTCACTACGATAGTAAGCAGGTCTTTCGGCATGATGCGTGCATCATACAACGGCATATCAGCCGTGCCGGTATCTCCGGCGGCAACTTCTTGCAGTGCATCCTGAAGATAAGGAACTTTTTTATAGCTTTGACACCCTGCCAGCAATAGCGGCAACAACAATAAAATAATCAGACTTTTTCTTTTTCTCATGTGTTTTGATTTTTAACTCTCAGCTTTCAACTCGTTTTAGTAGGCTTCTTTTTCTCCTTTTACCGCATTCTTCACGGTTTTGTAGATAATGTACAGGTCGAGCATGAATGTCCAGTGTTCCAGATACCAGATGTCGCGCTCCACACGTCCTTCCATCTGCCAGAGTTCCTTGGTCTCTCCACGGAAGCCGGTGACTTGCGCCCAACCGGTGATGCCGGGTTTGACAAGGTGGCGTACCATATACTTATCAATCAGCTTGGAGTATTCTTCGGTATGTTTCAGCATGTGCGGGCGGGGACCTACTACGGACATGTCGCCTAACAGGACGTTGATGAACTGCGGCAGTTCGTCGATGCTTGTTTTGCGCATGAAATTGCCCAGACGGGTTTTGCGCGGGTCGTTTAAAGTAGCCTGCACCTTATCGCTGTCCTTGTTGACACGCATGGAACGGAACTTATAGCACCAGAATTCCTTGTTTTCCTCGCCGCTGCGCTTCTGCTTGAAGAAGATAGGTCCGGGCGAGGTTATCTTGATAGCCAGTCCTATTATGATGAAGATGATAGGAAAGATTGTGCATAGGAACAATAGTGAGAACACGATGTCGAACAGGCGTTTTGCCAACCGGTTTTCAGGTTGCGCCAACGGTTCCTGACGAATATCCAGTACGGGTACGCTTCCTATCAGTTCAAGGTGCATGCGCCGTTTCAGGTAATTGCGTACATTGGGCACGCTGTAAAAATGAATCAGATTGTTTTCGCAGTAGCTAATGATAGGCATTATCTCTTTGCTATGCGAGGAAGCAAGACCGCAGTACAACTGTTCGGCCTTACTTTTCTTAAGATAAGGGATTACTTCTTGGGGAGTGCCCAGATAGCGGCATTCCTTCGGATAATTGTCGGAAGGATGCTCGGCAAAATAGCCCACTACCTTGAAGCCGGAAGTAGGGTCGGCGGTCATCTCTTCGTAGAGTTCGACCATATTGGAACCATCGCCCACAAGTGCAACAGTACGACGGTTGCCTCCCTTGCGGCGGTATATCTTAACGAAATGCCTGAATATAAGTCTGTATAATACCAGCAGTGCAAGGAATGCCGTATAGAATATAACGAGGAAGCGTGTGGACAAGCTGCCGAAATGCACCAGCGTGATAAGGCTGATGAATACTACTGCATGGCAGAATGTATTGCGTACGGCACGCATTACGATGTGGTCTGCACGTACAATGCGGCGGTGAAGCACGACTCCTTTGGAATAGTTACATAAGAGATAGACCAAATTCAACAATACCAACAATTGCGGCAGTGAATCGGAGAGAAGGATACGCTGGGTATCTGTGTCCAATACATAGTACAAGGTTACAAAGAGTGCATTGAGAATGCATAAATCACCGGCAATGATGATGCTCTTGATAATTTTGTTGAAACGCAAAATTTGTTTCATGATCTTCGTAATGTCCTATCAATCATTGAATTTTTGTAAATAAAATAATTGATTTTCCTGTCTTATTTGTTATGATTAATTATGGGTTCTCTTACTTACAAGGTAAGAGATGGCCTATTCCCTTACTTACAAGGTAAGAGAACCATTATTCCGTTTGCAAAGGTATGAAAAATATTATCATTACAAGCAAAAAAATATTTATTTTTAAATCTCAAATCCCCATCATAACTACTCATAAAAAGGCATAAAACATATTTTTAAAGTATTAAATATTTACATATTTCATTGAATACATCGCTTTTGTTTAACAAAGTTTCAAAAATGTCATTTCGCTTCCATGCCTTTATAGAAGCATAAGGGATACAATAGGAAAAGTGCTTTTCATGTTATTATAAAAAGCTTTTTTACAGTATTTTATTCATTCTCTTACCTTGTAAGTAAGAGAATGAACTATCTATGAAACAATTTTATATAGCAAGTAATATTAATTTACATGCTGTTTTTTATTCTATTCCCCCTTTTTTCTCTTTTTCTTTTTGGCATGGATGGTGGAAATAACCTTCCGGTTGGCTTTGCTCATTGCATTATTGTTAAAAGAAGAGAGGTATACGTGTGTTACCTTTTCGGAACTGTGTCCCAGTCCTTCGCTTATCATGGCGATGGCTACTCCTTCTTCTTTGGCGGTGGTGGCCCAACTGTGGCGTGCCACGTAGGAGGTGAGCGGCACACTCAGGCGCAGCATCTTGGATAGCCGGTGCAGGTGCTGGTTGTAAAGACGCAGAGCGCTTTTGTACTGCCGGTAGCCTTCCGGACCGACCGCTGAGAGTATGGGCAGAAGGTAAGGAGAGGGGGAGTGCTTGTCGGTGTAGCGTCGCAGAATCTCGGCGGCGTACGGTTCGAGGTAGACCGATAGCTGCTGGCGGGTCTTGCGGCGGTAGTAGTAAATGGTGTTGTGCTTCATGTCCGTTTTGCGGAGATGAACCAGGTCGACAAACGGAATGCCTCTCAGGTAGAAGCTGAGCAGGAATAAATCGCGGCTGAAGCGCAGGTGGGGAGAGTGTTCCAGATTCAGTTGCGAGAGACGCCGTATAAGGGCGGGGGAGATGGCACGTTTGGCGGTAGGTTCGTAGCCGGTGAATACGAAGCGGAACAGCTCGTCGGCAGGTATCGTATCGGGAATGCCTTGCTGGTATGCCTGGTTGAATATGGAACGCAGCATGCGCATATAGGCGGAGATGGTATTGTGGCGCCGGCCTTTCTGTAACAGGCTTTCTTCGTATCGTTTTATCATTCCCGCCGTCACTTCCTTGAAGGTAAGGGGGATGTCGCCGGTAAAATTCCGGAAACTGTTGATGGCGCCGGAGTACAGGTTGGCTGTGCCGTAGCGGCCGGCGCTTCTGGCTTCTTCGATTGCGCTTTGCGCAAAAGTGTATATGGTAGTCATAATCTGAATTTTAAGTTGGATAATGAGCTTGATAACAAGCTATCTCAAAAAAAGATTTGAGATAAGACAGGTTTAAGAGCCTGCTTAAATTTTGTTCAGCTTCTTTGGGAAGTTCTTCTTGAAGAAAATTTAAAAGGACTCCGTATATAGAAAGGGTAAATTTCTATATGGATTCAGATTATGACCGGTCCGGGCATTCCCGTAAAAATCAGAGTATGCCCGAACGTACCCGGCTTAAGGTTTCGGGAGTCATCAACAGATAGGAGGCGATGTGCGACAGAGGGGCGCGCTTGATGACTTCCGGCTGCTGCTCCATCAGCTGGCTGTAGCGTTCGCGTGCTGTCTCGAACCGCCAGGAATCGGCTTTGATTTGTGAAACAATAAGGGAATATTCGAGTATCTTGCGATAGAACATATTGATTTCCCACGATATTTCGGTAAGAAGCATCAGCTTGTCATAGGGCAGCAGGTAGACCACGCTGTCTTCGAGCGCTTCAATCATGAGGTGGGTGGGCTCTTTCTTCAGCGTGCTTTCAATGCAGATGACGATGCATCCTTCATAAGAGAAATGTTCGGTGACGTCTTTTCCGTTTTTGTAATAGAACTGGCGCAGCATGCCTTTGCCGACGAGTACGATATTATGGCTTACCTGTCCCTCTTTCAGTAGAAGTTCGCCTTTTTCCACTTCTCTGCGGACCAGGATTTCTTCCAATTGCCGTCTGCCTTCGGGCGCCATGCCGGGATAGCGGGAGTTGACGGTGGCGTTCACTGTTTCTTTGAGTAATGTGTCCATAACGGTTATGCAGGTTTGGGTGTCATTTAGCGTGGCAAAGGTAGCAAAAAATATTTGATATGTGTCAAGTTGTTCTCCCTTTCCTTTCCGTATCTTTGCGCGATTTTTATCATAGCGCTTCTACAACAATGATACAGCAGGAGAATCTGAAGAAACGGCTTGCCAGACTGGCGGCTCCCATTTTCATAGAGACATTATTAATTATGATGCTTGGCGCGGTGGATACCGTTATGCTGAGCCGCCATTCGGACAACAGTGTGGCTGCCGTAGGGGTGGTCAATCAGATTATCATGCTGACTTTTCTGGTGTTTGAGGTGATTAATCTCGGTACTTCCGTGCTGTGTTCGCAGTATATCGGCGCACGGCTGCATAAACAGGTGGTGCAGGTGGTGGGAGTATCTCTTCTGGTGAACTTCGCGGTGGGTGTAGGCATCAGCATGCTGCTGTTCGGGTGTGCGGAGCCTATCCTGCGGCTGATGGGGCTGGGGCCCGAACTGATGCAGGACGGTATGGATTATATGCGTATTGTAGGGGCGTTCGCCTTTTTTCAGGCATTGTCGCTAACTCTTTCCGCTTCGTTGCGCAGCGCCAACAAGGCGGTGTATCCGATGCTGGTGACGGTGGTGGTGAATGTGTTGAATATAATAGGCAACTATTCCTTGATTTTCGGACGTTTCGGCTTTCCGGAATTGGGAGTGGAGGGGGCGGCCATCTCTACGGCTTTCAGTAGAGGGGTGTCCATGGTGATTCTGTTTGTAATCTTGTTCCGCAAGCATATCCACCGTTTCCCGCCGGCTTACTTCCGTCCGTTCCCTTGGGTGGAGTTGAAGAACCTGATGAAGGTGGGGCTGCCTTCTGCCGGCGAGCAGCTTTCTTACAGTTCGTCGCAGGTGGTGATTACTTATTTCATTAACATGCTGGGAGTGGAAGCGCTTGCCACGCGTACTTATTGTGTCAATATCATCATGTTTGCTTATCTGTTCAGCATTTCCATGGCACAGGGCGGGGCGATATGCATCGGGCATCTGATAGGGGAGAAGAAACCGCGGGCGGCTTTCCTGATGGGGAAATATGTAATGAAGAAGTCGGTGATGATAACCGTGATTCTGTCTTGTATTCTTGCTCTTTTCGGGCATGTTATTTTCGGCTGGCTGACGTCCAATGCCGAGATTATAAAGATGGGGGTTACCATTCTGGTTATCGATATTGTGCTGGAGATAGGGCGTCCTGTCAATATCTTCGCGACGAATGCGCTGCGTGCGGCAGGCGATGTGAATTATCCGTTCTATGTAGGGCTGGTGGTGATGTGGAGTGTAGCCGTAGGACTTGGCTATCTGTTCGGCATTCCGTTGGGTTGGGGCATTTGCGGCATGTGGGTAGCGTTTTTGCTGGACGAAAATATCCGCGGGGCTATTTTTGTGCGCCGTTGGTACAGCATGAAATGGGCAAGCAAGAGTTTTATAAGATAATGCTTGGGGAGGAAAGTCCGGTTTTCTTTATGGGAAGTAAACGGGGTGTGTACCGGTAAAGATAGGGAAACTGAACGGGGATACTCTAAAAGGTGTCTGAGAAAATACTTTTTGAAGAAAAATTAAACAGCGTATTGTGTTTTGAGTGTTAGCGTGTTATCTCTTTTCCTGCAAAAATACTGAAAAAAATATGCGGGAAAGATTTGCATAGTCCAAAAGTTTGCCATACATTTGCACCGCATTTGAGAACAAATGTTGGTTACTAAGGAAGTTTGGGTGAGTGGCTGAAACCACCAGTTTGCTAAACTGACGTACGGGTAACCGTACCGGGGGTTCGAATCCCCCAGCTTCCGCAAGGAACTGAAAGCATCGGTCTGAAAGAACCGATGCTTTTCTAAAAAAAACTTGTTGGTGGATTCGTCTAACGGTTAGGACACATGCCTCTCACGCATGCAATACGAGTTCGATTCTCGTATCCACTACAGTAAAATTTGTTTATGCACTCTTAGCTCAGTTGGTAGAGCAACTGACTCTTAATCAGTGGGTCCAGGGTTCGAATCCCTGAGGGTGTACGAATCAGAAAAGTAAATTGAAGAAAAGCTCTGAAAATCAATGATTTTTGGAGTTTTTTCTTTTATGAATTCCTACAAAATATAAAAACAGGGTTTCTTTTTAGGCACGGAATACAGGGTCAGCGGATTTCCCCGGTTGGCAAGCTTTCTTTTAAGCGTATAGCCTAGCCAGTCTGAACATGAAGAATTTCAG